>JBCBHD010000097.1:0-4063 GCA_038526115.1 Pseudomonadota bacterium
TTGCAATTATCGGCGAGCCTGGTGATCTGTTCGAGGATGGACTTCGGCTCTCGCCGGTCTCGCAGCATATTCGCGCTGCGACTGTCGAAGGTCTGGTCGCACTTGATCCGGCTGGCCAGATTGTGCCGGCAATTGCTGAACGATGGATCGTTGCTGACGATGGAATGAGTTACATCTTCAGACTGCGCGCATCTGACTGGATTGATGGTGAGCCAATCACAGCTTCGGAAATCCGAACTCTGCTGCGCAACAACATTTCTAACCTCGAAGGCACGTCACTGGGTCTCGATTTGGCGAAGGTGACTGAAATTCGGGCGATGACCGGGCGAGTGGTTGAAGTGCGTCTTTCCAGCCCGATGCCAGAATTCTTGCGTTTGATGGCACAACCAGAATTGGGGTTTGTCAGAGACGGTAGTGGGTCCGGCCCGATGGTTCTTTCGCAAGACGAAGAGCGGAAATTGGCCCGACTTAGTGCTTTGCCTCCAAACGCCCGTGGATTGCCTGCCCGTGAAGACTGGGAAGAAACGGCACGCACGCTCAACGTGCGAGCGCTGCCAATTGAAACGTCTGTCGATGCGTTTTCGAATGGCGATGTAGACCTGCTTCTCAATGGTCGGCTTGTTGATTTTCCGCTTGCGGAACAAGGGCCTCTTTCACGAGGAACTGTGCAGGTTGATCCCGCACTTGGTGTGTTCGGCTTGGTCTTTAGGAACAATGACGGGCTGCTCGCCTCTGCATCCAGGCGTGAAGCTTTATCAATGGCAATCGATCGCAGCAGCCTGATCGAGCCGTTTGGGTTGGGTGGCTGGCAACCCACAAGCTGGATCGTGCCTCCGACTCTTTTTGCGGCAGCTCAGCTCGGTGCAGACAGGTGGGATATGAGTATCGAAGAGCGTCGGAATGTCGCTGCTCGCAGGATTGCGCAGTGGCAGCCTCCCGAAGGTGAACGTCGAGAAGTGCGTGTTGAACTTCCCGAAGGACCGGGAAGTGACCTTATCTTCGAAGCATTGCAGCGGAATTGGTCGCTCGTTGGAGTCAGCACGGTTCGAGTGGCACCCGGTGACGGCGCAGATCTTGAACTGAGGGATCGGCTGGCTCGATATTCCTCACCGCGCTGGTTTTTGAACCAGTTCAACTGCGAGCTTGAAATCGGGCTGTGTTCCCCTGAGGCAGATGACTTGGTTCTTCAATCATTGTCAGTCGCGGACCCCTTGGCAAAGCGCCAAGTGTTCGCAGCAGCGCATGAAGCATTGGTCGCTGAAGAGGTGTTCATACCGCTGGGTGCGCCGGTCAGATGGTCGTTGGTCCGCGGTGCCATCAGCGCATATGTCCCCAACCAATGGGGCCTTCACCCCTTGTTCCCACTCTCTCAACCCACCATCTAGAAGGGGAAGGAGAGTGACATTGGACGGTCCAGAAGGGTTGCAAGCGACCCAGATCAACCTGCCGACGGGTACTGATCCCGCGTCGATCCGGATGCGTGTGGAAGCGTTGGAAATGCTGCTTGAGCGCAGTTTTCGTATCCCCGGCATCAATGTGCCGATTGGACTAGATGCGCTCATCGGGCTGGTTCCGGTTATCGGTGATTTCGTGACTACAGCACTGGGAGCTTACATTGTTTGGGAAGCTCGCAATCTCAACATGTCAAAGCTGCAACTCGTGCGTATGGGCGGAAATGTTGCTTTCGACACCGCGATCGGGCTGGTCCCATTCGTTGGAGATGCTGCGGATTTTGTATTCCGATCCAACACGCGCAACTTGCGAATAATCAAGAAGCATCTCGACAAACATCATCCTGAAAGTCGCGTGATTGAGGGCTAATTTTTCTCGCAGCGCTACGAGCGTCATCAGCGACGCAACAGCAATTCTCCCCAGAATTGATGAGCTTCAGGACTGAGACATGACGCGCCGCATTTGGGACATCACGCAGAAACTGCATTCAAAATTGCCTGTTTGGCCGGGAGATACCGCGTTCGAACAAGTGAATACTTGGCAAATGAAAGACGGATCACCGGTCAACGTGTCCGCGCTTACTCTGTCAACGCACACCGGTGCGCATGCCGACGCGCCGCTGCATTATTCGCAAACAGCGCCTGATATTGCTTCCGTTGATCTGGAGCCATATCTCGGTGAGTGCCTTGTGGTTGATGCGCGCAGCGTCGGTCCAAAAATTGAAGTCGCCGATCTACCACATCTGCACAGTGCAGACCGTGTCCTATTTCGGACGTTCGATCGGTTTCCTCATGATAGATGGGAGCCTGATACGACCGCTATTGCCCCTGAAACTATCGAGTGGCTCGCAGTGCAAGGTGTGAAGCTTGTGGGCCTCGACGGACCATCGATCGATCCGCAAACCTCCAAAACGATGGATGCGCACAAAGCGGTGCTGAAGCATGACATGCGCGTGCTTGAAGGGCTGGTGCTCGATGATGTCCCTGAAGGCCGGTTCGAACTGATTGCCTTGCCGTTGCCGATCGCGGGTGGAGATGCGTCTCCAGTTCGGGCGATATTGCGAGAATTGCTTGATGATTGATCGGGCGAGGGAGCTCGACCGAGCCGATCCTTTGGCTCGGTATCGTGAGCGCTTCATACTGCCAGACGGCGTGATTTATCTCGACGGGAACTCGTTGGGGGCCCTCCCAAAAGCAACTCCGAGCGCCATGCAGAGAGTTGTTGAGAAGGAATGGGGCGAAGGGCTAATACGGAGCTGGAACAACGCTCAATGGTTCGAAATGGGCGCGCGCGTTGGCGCAAAGATTGCCCCTCTTATTGGGGCGCAAGCTCACGAGGTAATCGCCTGCGACACGGTAAGCGTGAATCTCTTCAAACTGATCGCTGCCGCTCTTGCTATGCGACCAGGTCGCAGATCCATTCTTTCCGAGCCCGGCAATTTCCCCACCGACATCTATATGATCGAAGGGTTGCAGCGGCAGGGACTTGCGGTGCAGCGGTTGGCCAATCGGGATCAATTGATCGACGCCTTGGACGACGATGTTGCTGTGTTGATGCTGACTCATGCGCACTACAAGACAGGCGACCTTTTTGACATGAAGTGTTTGACTTCTGCAGCGCATGACGCCGGCGCTCTGGTGCTTTGGGATCTGTCCCACAGCACAGGCGCTCTTCCGGTTGATCTTGCGAATGTGGGCGCTGATTTCGCCACAGGATGTGGGTACAAGTATCTGTGCGGGGGGCCGGGGGCGCCCGCTTTTGCTTATGTGGCCGAGCGCCACCACGCAGATCTCAACCAGCCGCTCACTGGCTGGTTCGGACATGCCCGACCATTTGATTTCGTAGACAGATATGAGCCTGCCCCCGGTATTGAGCAGTTGCAGTGTGGTACTTCGCCGATACTGGGGCTTACGGCTCTTGAAGTCGGTGTTGAACTAATTGCGGAGATCGGAGTGGAGCGCTTACACGCGAAATCTCAGGCGCTTTCCGAGTTCTTTCTCGAATGCACGGCCTCCAGCGGCCTGGATCTCGAATGCATCAGCCCAACCGAAAGCGACAAGCGCGGAAGCCAACTGAGTTTCCGGCTTCCGAATACTTTTGCTGTGTGTCAGGCGCTCATTGCGCGCGGAGTGATCGGAGACTTTCGTGCTCCCGACGTGTTGCGGCTGGGGTTTGCTCCCGCTTACCTGTCGTTTGAGGAAGTGAGCACAGCGGCACGTCACCTGGTTGAGGTGCTGGAAACAAGCGAATGGCAGCGTAAAGAGTTCAATCAACGCGCCGCAGTCACATAGTCCGATGTCTTAGGTAGTGGTCTGGTTTAGGTCGATCTGACCTACCGATATCATTGTGTCTGCCAACGGATACAGGACCTGGTTTTCGCGCTCAATTCTTCGCGTCAGGATAGAAAGCACCAGTTCCGCTTCGGTTCGAAAGGCCTCTGGATTCTCGAATATGGAGATACCTGTCGGCCAATTTCCGACAAACTCGGCATAGGCATCAGCGAGCCCGCCCATGTCTTTCGCAAATTCTGAGGCGGTCCTTGCGACTGCCGGATCCGGTGAGGCCTTCATTCTTGGATACAAAGACTTGTCTTCGGCCGCGAGGTGAAATT
>JBCBHD010000097.1:4073-10016 GCA_038526115.1 Pseudomonadota bacterium
ACTCCGGTGAGCTTTGCGAGTTTGCGAGAACACTCCATTGCGTCTTCGAGTGTTTCGATGCTGTGCATCGCGTAAGTGACCTGTCCTGCCAATTCTTCCAAAGCGTTGTGCTGGCGTCTCAGGGTGTAAGTTCTCGACACGGTAGCCCTCTTTGGCGCGAGGCAGAAGATCTGCCACTCAAACCGCTGGTATGGACTATCCGAAACACTTCGATCTTACGGATGACCTAAGTAAATGCCGCTAACTGGTTTCAGTCAGGTCCAATCCGCCTGAGGGGAACTTTGACCTGGAAAGATCAGGCTTCCAATTCGATGTCCCAATACAACCAGTCGCGCCAAGTCTCATGCAAATAGTTTGGCGGGAAGGCTTTGCCGTACTGTTGCAGCTGCCAGCTTGTCGGGCGGATCGGTTTCATCCCTACAGGCATTTGCGCCTGCTTTGGCGTTCGCCCGCCTTTCTTCATATTGCAGGGAGCGCAGGCGGTGATGATGTTTTCCCAGGTGGTTTTTCCGCCCAATCGACGTGGAATGACATGATCAAAGGTCAGGTGATCGCCACTACCGCAATACTGGCACTGAAAGCGGTCACGCAGGAACACATTGAAACGAGTAAAGGCCGGAAACTCGCTTTGCTTCACATATTGCCGCAATGCGATGACGCTCGGAATTTTCATGTCGAGGCTAGGAGAGTGCACTTCTCTCTCATAGTTGGCGACAATGTCCACTCGGTCCAGAAAAACCGCCTTTATGGCAGTCTGCCACGGCCAAAGGCTCAGGGGATAATAGGACAACGGGGTGTAATCCGCATTGAGCACCAGCGCCGGACAGCCCGCAAGGTTGCGGGTTGGATCTTCTTCCGCGCTTCTAAACTGCGCTGTTTTTTCGATCAGTTCGCTTTTGAACACTTTTCGCGTTCCTCCCTGATTGACTACAACATGGCGTGGCAAGGAAAAGAGTCAAAGGCGTGACACATGGGCTATCCACAGGCCCAACCCGCTAAACGATTGCCGATGGCGAAATCTAATTCCGTATGGCATTCACGCCCACGTGCAGACTGTTACGCGTTTCGCTCCAAGTCCGAACGGGCACTTGCATCTTGGCCATGCTTACTCGGCTATCTTCGCGCATGATATCGCCAAGAGCGCGAGTGGACGTTTCCTGTTGAGGATCGAGGATATCGATCGAGAGCGCAGCCGTCCGGAGCTGTCAGATGAGTTCCGGCGCGATCTCGAATGGCTCGGCCTTGAATGGGACGAGGTTCCCGCGCAATCGACTCGCTTCGCATCCTATAACCGGTTTCTCACCGAAGTGCTGAGAGAGGGAGGGCGGATCTATCCTTGCCGGTGCACTCGCACCGAGATCGCTGCCGCCGCAAAGAAGAGTGGACCGGATGGGCCAATATATCCAGGGACTTGCCGCAACGCCGACATCGACCCTTTAGAGGAGAATGTCACCTGGCGCATCAACGTTGAGCGTAGCCGCCAATTGCAGCCCGAAATCGTGGACCTCAGCTGGACCGACGAAGTCGAAGGAGAACAGATCGCCGATCCGGACCTATTCGGTGATGTGGTCTTGATGCGCAAGGATGGCTCGCCCAGCTATCATTTGGCTGTAACTCTGGATGACGCGGTTGACGGGGTCACGCTGATCACGCGGGGCAAAGACCTTTTCCCAGCAAGCCACATTCATCGCTTTTTACAGGCGGTGGGCGGCCTGCCGGTGCCGCGATGGCATCATCATGAACTTTTGCTGGATGAGACCGGGAAGAAGCTCGCCAAATCACGCAATTCTCCTTCGCTCGCCGATCGCCGGTTGAGCGGCGAAAATGGATTGATGCTTGCTGAGCAATTGCGATTGCAGCAATTGCCGGTTGGAACTTAGCGGCACAGGGGCCATTTAGACGATATGACATATGTACTCATCGCTGTGCTCGTGATCCTTTGTATCATGGTGGTCGTCTCTCTTGTGCGAGGCGTCGTGGCTTTTCTGCAGACGACCAAAATTGATTTGGAAACCGGCGAAGGTGAAACCGCCACGGACATGCAGCTTGCTCAGAACAAGGCAATGTTTGCCAGGATCAAATATCAGGCGTTAGCGGTTGCTGTCGTGGCAATCATTCTGGTCGTTTCGCGTTAAGCCGCTGTTATGGTCAAACTCACCAAGATATACACTCGGACCGGAGATGATGGCACGACGGGTCTCGTCGATGGCTCTCGCTGCCCGAAGCATTCGGCCCGAATTGCTGCGATCGGTGCCGTCGATGAGGCGAACAGTTCCATTGGCTTGGCTGTATCGGCCATAGACAATGATCTGCACCTTGCTCTGCTAACGCGAGTGCAGAATGACTTGTTTGACCTTGGGGCAGACCTTGCCACACCAAGCGAAGATGGTGAGTTCGCACCGTCGGAAATGGTCTTGCGGATCGTTGACACTCAGCCTGAATGGATTGAGCAACAGATTGATCGCCTGAACGAACGACTTGATCCGTTGACCAGTTTTGTCCTGCCCGGTGGCAGCGAAGCCGCGGCAAGAGTGCATGTGGCAAGGGCAACCGCCCGCGCAGCAGAGCGAGTGATGACGGCGCTCGCTGATGAAACACCCGTAAATCCCGCTGCTCTTGCCTACATCAATAGGCTTTCCGATCTGCTGTTCGTTTTGGGGCGCGTGCTCAATGATGATGGCAAAGCAGACGTGAAGTGGGTTCCAGGCGCTAATCGCTAGCCATCGGACTGGAGCGCCGCTAACAGGCCCTTCGCTGCACTTGCGAAGGATTTGTTGCCATGCGGAATATTGCTGTAATCGGAGCAGGACAAATGGGGACGGGTATCGCCCAAACCGTCGCCCAGCACGGCATGTCCGTTATGCTCTCTGACATCGACCTACCCACCGCAGAAGCCGGCAAGGGCAGGATAGAAAACGCGCTGGTGAAACTTGTCGGACGCGGGAAGCTGGAAGCTGACGCGGCCGAAAGCGTCCTGGAGAAGATCACTCCAGTTGCGGATTATGCTCCGATGGAATCGGCCGACCTGATCATCGAAGCGGCGACCGAGAAAGAACCTATCAAACAGGCGATATTCGAGGCTGCAGGCAAAGCTCTGGCTGACACTTCGGTAATGGCCTCGAACACCAGTTCGATCCCTATAACCCGCATGGCCAATCACTCTCCAGATCCGGGCCGCTTTATCGGGTTGCACTTCTTCAACCCGGTGCCGGTGATGGGATTGATTGAAGTGATCCCTGGCCTAGCTACTGCGCAAGTGACAACCGATCGTGTCACCACCTTCGCCGAAGGGCTCGGAAAACAAGTTGTCCTGAGTCAGGACGAACCGGGCTTTGTAGTAAACCGAATTTTGCTGCCCATGATCAACGAAGCTGTGTTCGTGCTCGGCCAATCGACTGCGGGTATTGAGGATATCGATAAAGGTTGTCGGCTCGGTCTCAATCACCCGATGGGGCCGTTGCAATTGGCAGACTTTGTCGGCCTCGACACTTGCCTCGACATTATCAAGGTGTTGTACAAGACCACGCGAGACAGCAAATACCGTCCAGCGCCGTTGTTGGTGAAGTATGTGGAAGCCGGGTGGCTTGGCCGGAAGGCCGGTCGCGGTTTCTACGATTATTCCGGTGAAGCGCCTGTTCCAACGCGGTAAGTTCTAGCGAACGTTTAGCGCTCCATTGCGCTTGGCCGCAGATGGCGTGCTTGGCGCCTTACCAGCAGGCCTTGCTCCACCAGCGGGAGCGCCGCCGGGCTTAGGGCTCGCGGAGGGCGTGTTACTGCTCACACTACCGGAATCGCCTGAATCCTCTGCGTCGATGATCTCAACCGACTTTTCTGGCGATGGATCAAAGCCTTCAGCGGTGTCCACCAGTTCTTCATCGGAAGCCCAGTCTGCAATGACCGGCTGGTCTTTTGGAGGTGCGACTGGTGCGGGACGAGTTGTTCGTTGAACATTCGAAGCGACCTGAGCTGAAGCTGTGGAATCATCTTCGCCTTCAATCTCCACGCCGCTCAGCGAATTGTCGGTTCCCATGAGCACACCGGCTCCGACCAGCGTAACCGCTGCAAAGCCCAGTGCAAATTTGCTGTTTTCGAACAATAGCCGTGACATGCGATTGGCATAGCCCGAGTTCGGTTAACGATTGGTGGAAATCAGCTCTCTCTTGAGATCATAAAGAAGGTCAAGAGCGTCACGTGGAGATAGCGCATCAAGGTCGACCTCCTCCAGACGCTTGACCAATGCGTGTTCGGCCATTGGCTCTTGTTCGGCTTGCGCTGCCGCGAATAGCGGCAAATCGCCCAGGCCCGCCGCGATACCCCCGGTCTCGGCCCGCGCTGTTTCCAGTTTCGAAAGCACTTGTTTTGCGCGTCCCACGACTTGATCCGGGACGCCAGCCAACTTTGCCACGGCCAGACCATAACTGCGATCAGCTGGCCCCTCAGCCAGTTCATGCAGCAGCACGAGATCACCTTTCCATTCGCGCGCTCGAACGTGATGTAGCGAAAGAGCGTCACAAATCTCACCGAGCCGCGCGAGCTCATGGTAGTGGGTGGCGAACAGGCAGCGGCAAGAAATTTCTGAATGAACCGCTTCGACTACGGCCCAAGCCAAAGCCAGTCCATCATAAGTCGAAGTGCCACGTCCAACCTCATCCAGGATCACAAAACTGCGCTCTGTGGCTTGAGAAAGAATGGCTGCGGTTTCGACCATCTCGACCATGAAAGTGGACCTGCCGCGAGCCAGATTGTCTGAAGCGCCAACGCGGCTGAACAATCGATCGACGAGGCCGATCCGGGCAGACTGCGCAGGCACATAACAGCCAGCTTGGGCCATAAGTACGATCAGAGCGTTCTGCCGCAGGAAAGTCGACTTGCCGCCCATGTTGGGCCCGCCAATCAGCCACAGTCGGTTGTCAGCTGTTAGCGAACAATCATTGGCGACGAAGCGTTCTCCAGACTTGGTCAGTGCTGCTTCAACAACCGGGTGGCGGCCACCGATAATCGTGAGGCCGATTGCGTCTTGTATCTCTGGATGACACCACTCTCCTTCGCTTGCCCGCTCTGCATTCCCAGCGGACACATCAATGCGCGCCAGAGAAGCCGCTGTTGTCGCGATTTTTTCGCGATCAGCGGTCACCGCGGCCACGAGTTCCTCAAAGTGCGCCTCCTCAGCGGCAAGTGCCCGCCCACCGGCTTCGGATATGCGCGAAGCTTCTTCGTGAAGTGCGAGTGAGTTGAAACGCACTGCACCTTTCATCGTCTGGCGATGAGTGAATCCGCTATCTGCATTCATGAATTTATCAGCATGTCGGCTGGGGACCTCAATGAAATAACCCAGAACACCGTTATGCTTGATCTTGAGCGAAGCGGTATCGGTTTCCTGTCGGTATCGCGCTTCCATCTCCGCAATGGCCCGGCGTGCATTGCCGGAGACCTCGCGCAGTTCATCAAGTCCTGCATCATAGCCCTCCGCAATAAACCCTCCATTGGAGCGCTCTGTCGGGGGAGAAGCAATCAATGCGCGTTCCAGCAGGTCGGTCAGCGCACCATGGCCTGCCAGATCAGGAAGCAAGACATCCAGCAAAGCGGGTCGATCCGCCTCTGTGATGAGCCAATCATGTATGCGACGAGCCTCTCGCAATCCGTCGCGTACCTGACCAAGATCGCGAGGGCTTCCGCGTCCAGCCACAATCCGTCCCAGCACACGTCCGATATCGGGCAGAGAACGCAAGACATCGCGCAGTTGGGCGCGCTCGATAGGTAGATCGCGCCAAAAGCGGACGGCTGCCAAGCGCATTTCAATCTGAGCCGCATCTAAAAGTGGTGCAGATAAGTCCTGAGCCAGCAAACGCGAGCCTGCACCCGTTGAGCATCGATCCATTGCCGCAATCAAGCTGCCGGAACGCGAGCCTTGCTGGTTTTCGAGAATCTCAAGGCTGGTTCGGG
>JBCBHD010000098.1:0-9995 GCA_038526115.1 Pseudomonadota bacterium
GCATACGGCGTCGTAGGCGTCGCTTATGCTAGCGTTGTAGGCGCGTGGATCAACGTTGCGTTCTTGTTGTCCGTGCTGGCAGTTCGAGGCCACTATCGGATTCCGGCCACGCTAGTGCTCCGCATAGCAAGGCAAGCACTCGCCGCCATCGCCATGGGAGCAGCCCTGTTCTACGGCAATGACCTGCTAACGGACTGGTACTCCGCCGGGCTCTTTGCCCGGCTCGGAGCGCTGATGGCTCTCGTCGCGGCAGCAGCCATCGTCTACTTCGGCATTGCCTTTGCAGTCGGGGCGATTGATCGACAGCGAATTGCAGCTCTGACCAAGAAAGCATCCTGATCTTGTGCAGGCCGGACCAAAGTGGTCACGCGATCCGGAATGCCGTTCAAAACCCGTTCAGGCCCACTCGCCCATGGTATGGAATAGCAGTGGCGAGATGACGTTGAGGTCAGATTGTCCGGTCCGTGCCGCGCATCTTCGCGGGCATACCTAACGGACTGTGACACTCACGCGAGGGGTACGCACGAAGCCACTGGCTAACTTGCAAAGGGTATGCCATGATTACTGCTCAAATGATCAAACGAACAAACCTTGGACGGATTGCGCTTCCCATAGCGCTGGCAGCAGGCCTTGCAGCTTGCGCTCCGTCATTCAAAGCGGACGTTTCCCGCTTCGCCAGTACGCTTCCCGCACCACAGGGGCAGACCTTCGCCGTCGTCGCGGAAGATCCGAAACTCGCTGGTGGCCTTGAGTTCGCGCTTTATGCCGACATGGTCGAAGCAGAGCTTGCCGAACTTGGCTATACAGAGGCGTCACCTGAAACAGCCAACCTGTTGGTGCGCTTCGATTATAATGTCGACAATGGCCGCGAACGCGTTCGCACTGTCGGCACCGGTTTCAACGATCCTTTCTATCGCGGCTTTGGCCGTTTTGGTGGGTTCGGCTTTCGGCGGGGCTATGCTTTCGGCTTTTACGATCCATTCCTCGCAGGACCGGAAGTTCGCAGTTTCACAGTCTATACCAGCGGTATCGATCTGAAGATCGACTCAACAGCTACTGGTGAGAGACTCTTTGAAGGCAAGGCGCAGGCTGTTTCCCGTTCGAATCGGTTGCAGACCCTGGTGCCCAATCTCGTCGATGCCTTGTTCACTGATTTTCCGGGAAATTCCGGAGAGACCTTGCGCATAACGATAAAATCGGATGAAAAGGTGGTTAAGCGGACCGATTGAGGTGGGTCGAGTAGGAGCAATCCACCCTTGGATGGGACGGAAGGCGGCGCAAGGGATCAGCGCCGCCTTCTTGATTCAAGGACAAGTTTCGAAACCTGATTGAGATGAGAGCTCGAATGATTTCGCACTCGCGCACATGGAAACAATCAGCCGGCCTATTGGCCGCTGTCAGCGTGCTCACGGGAGCCCCGGCCTCCGCGCAATATGGCGGTGATGAGGCCGTTTTTGTTGATTTGGGACGATGGACGATCTTCGAACGTCCGCGCTCTCGATCATGCGAGCTGCGTCTGAATTCCAATTCAAGCGATGGTCTGGTGTTCAGCAAGACCGACCGCAGGCCAGGAAGTCTGCGCCTCAATGGCAGCAACCGCAGAGGATACGCCCAAGGACCGGTTTATTGGGAATTCGACGACACGCAGTTTGACGGCCAAATGCTCAGCGGAGGACTGTATGCGCCGGTTACGGATAGCTCTGCGATTGAGCAAAAGTTTCGCCAAGCGCGCACTTTGACCGTTCGCCAAGGAGGGCAGGTCGTTGCGCAGATGTCGCTTAAGACAAGTTCAGCCGGTTTTCGACTGCTCAATCAATGTGCCGAACAATGGCGCTATCGTGCCGCCCCCATTCAGCCCGAACCTCAGCGCCCCGCCCCCTCAATTGCACGCCGTTCGGTTGCGCCTCCGCCGCCAACAAGCGCTCCCCAAGCCCGCACACAGCGGGCCGCTGCAACACTACCATCGCGTCCGACGGGACCTTTCCCTCCCAACCGGCAGGCAATCCCGCTTGATCCGGGAAGCTGGGTGCGAGCCGAAGATTTCCGCCGCTTCAGCCGCAGCCGTTACGGCAGCGGATCCGTGCGTTTCACTTTGCTTGTGAATGAAAAAGGGCGCGTCGATGAATGCACCGTCAATGCATCGAGCGGCTCGCGTGATTTTGACGCAAAGGCCTGTCGGTCATTGCAAAAGCGCGCGCGGTTTGAACCGGCGACGGATGCAAATGGGAATGTTCGGTCCGCACGCTACACCTCAAGCGTACGTCTCGCGATTGACTGAAAAGCCGATGCTTCTGACGCAGGTTTAGAGTTTTTCGTGTCCGCCAGTTGAGCCAAATCCGCCCGCGCCGCGCTCGGTCGCATCGAGTTCGTCGACTTCATGCCAACTCGCTTGGACCACGGGAGCGAGTACCAGCTGAGCGATACGATCACCGCGGGTGATCGAGAACGGCTCCGCGCCGTGATTGATCATGATGACTTTCAGCTCACCGCGATAATCGCTGTCGATTGTACCCGGCGTGTTTGGCACCGTTATGCCATGCTTCAAAGCGAGGCCTGAACGCGGGCGCACCTGGATCTCATATCCATGAGGGATCGCCAGAGCGAGGCCTGTCGCCACGGGGTGCCGTGCACCGGGATCCAATGTTACGTCTTCTGCGGCAACGACATCCATTCCCGCTGCGCCGCTGGTGGCATAGGCTGGAAGCGGCAAGTCTTCACCGTGAGGCAAGCGCTTCACCTCAACGCCGATTGCGTTGCTCATTCTGCAGCCTCGGCCTTCAGGCTCGCGGCGATACGCTCTGCTAGAGCAAGCGCGACCGCTCGCTTCGGCATCTTCTCAAGGCTCTCCACGCCATCGCTGCTGACGATGTGTACCGTGTTTTCATCTCCGCCCATGACATCCCCTGAAACATCATTCGCGACGATCCAGTCAGCGGCTTTGCGCTTACGCTTCGCCGTGGCGTTGTCGATCACGTTTTCGGTCTCTGCAGCGAAGCCGACCACCAATTCCGGACGGTTACTGCCTGCCGCCACATTGGTTAGGATATCCGGGTTTTCCGTCAGCAAGAGCGCCGGCGGCGCGGAACCGCGCTTCTTGAGCTTTTCCGGCTCGTACATTTTGGGCCGCCAGTCAGCGACGGCAGCAACCATAACCGCAACGTCGGCAGGAAGCGCCTTTTTGACAGCCTCATTCATCTGTTCGGCGGATTCGACATCAACGCGCATCACGCCGTCAGGCGTCTTGAGCGAGACCGGGCCTGCGACAAGAGTGACTTCGGCACCGAGCGCCGCGGTGGCAGCAGCGATGGCAAAACCCTGCTTCCCGCTCGAGCGATTGGCGATGTAGCGAACCGGATCGAGCGCTTCCCAAGTCGGGCCAGCGGTGATCAGAACGTGACGTCCTTTTAGCGGCTGATAGTCAGGCGACACGCCAAATGCCTGGCCACCCAATGCGTCTTCTTCAACTGTTTCGACACCGTCATCAGATCGACGGGCCGATGCCGCCAGAGGTTCTGGCGCAGACTTGCGATCGTCAACTTCGTGGTTGATTGCATCCGGGTCCATCGGAGGTGCTGCACTGGCGCCACCCTTTGTGGCAAGTGGAGAGCCCTGGAGGTCTGGGTTGAATTCGATTTCTTCCTCTTCGGGAAGCGCTTCATCTTCGTCAGAAGGCTCTTCACCCTCCGCTTCAGTTCCAGCTTCGGCAGCGTACTCTGCTTCGAGATATTCGGCTTCGATATCGTCGTGCGTGCGCTTGGCCGTGGAGCGGGGAATGATCATCGATAGCAAGCCGCCCAAGCCGCCCTTCGCTTCTTCCTCTGGCTCTGCTTCCGGTTCGAGTGCCTCGCCAGCCACCTCTTCAAGAGACGCGGCTTCATCGGGATCTTCGTCATTTGCAGCTGGTGCTAGCACCGCTTCAGGTTCAGATACGGCGACTTCAATACCAAAGTGCTGCGCAATCTCGCTCCAGATTGCTTCAGGATCGGGCAAGCGACCATATCCAAATTCGCCGCAAGCCATTGGTCCTTCATCAGGATGAAGGACGGTAACGCCAGCTTCCCTGAGCTGTTCGACATTGCGCTGGGTTGCTTCATGCTCCCACATCCGCACATTCATCGCCGGGACCGCCATAACCGGCTTGTCTGTCGCCAGAATCAAAGTCGTCGCGAGGTCATCAGCAATGCCTGCTGCCATTTTGGCCATAAGGTCTGCTGTTGCAGGACAAACGACTATCAAATCGGCTTCGCGCGAAAGCTGGATATGGCCCATCTCCGCCTCATTCTTGAGATCGAAGAGGCTGGTGTAGACCTGGTTTTCGCTGAGTGCGGCAAGAGACATCGGCGTAACGAACTGTTGCCCGCCTTTGGTGACAACGCAGGTGACATCGCCACCGCCCTTGCGGATCAATCGCACAAGCTCGCACGATTTGTAGGCAGCGATACCACCGCCCACGACCAGCAGAATTTTCGGCGCGGCTTTGCTCACCGCTCGATCCTCACAATGGAGGTGGCTCGCAGGTCATTCCAGCGGCTCATGATCTGCCTAACTCCCTAAATGCGCCAATCGGCGACCAAACCCGTGAAAAGCCTAGCCGCCCAGCATTCCAACGCCAAGTCCCATCAAATCTGAGCAGCTTGTGGATCACCTTGGTTAAGATTGCGTCTAATTCCGGCAAACAGGCGATGTCCATTTGCGGTTGGGCGTAAACCCCGGCAACATGCTTTCAGCGCTGTTCTTGAGGGGTTGAGGAGAGTTTGGATGGTCCTGGTTGTACGCGCCACTTTGATTGTAATCGGGCTCTTATTCATCGTGTTGGGCGCGACTTTTTTGCTCGATCCTGTGGGCCAAGGCAGCGACTTTGGGCTTACACCAAATGGCAATCAGGGCCTGTCCACCATTCGCGCCGACTTTACCGCTTTCTTTTGGATTGCGGGTGGTACGCTAGCGATCGGAGCATGGCGCAATCAGGGCGATTTGCTGCTCGTCGCCGCCGCGATTATGGGCATCACGTTGGCCGTTCGCTGCCTAAGCCTTGGGCTGGATGGAACCTATCCGGGGTGGTCCATGCCGATGGCGGTTGAGGCATTCACGCTGATACTCGCCTTGTTTGGCAGCCGCGTATTGCCTCATGCAGCGCTGGTCCCCGACCAAACGGACACGCTTTAAAGCCAGCCAAGCGCCGACAGGCCAAGGATAGTTCCCGCCCCGGCCAGACCAGCAACCAAGTATCCAAGCAGTCCGCCGCCCGAACCTTCCTTGCGGTCGGTGAGCAGTCGAATATCAGGCAAAGGTTGCTGTTCAGGAGCGCCGCCTTTTGGAGGAAACCGCTCTTCAATTCTCCGGATGAGACCGGGAAGGCGCATCAAGGTATCGGTATCTTCCTTGATCCGCTCTGCAACTGCGGCCTCTGGGCCAAGCTCGTCCCGTATCCAGCTACGGACGTAAGGTGCCGCAGTATCCCACATATTGATTTCGGGATTTAGCTGCGTGGCGATTCCTTCGACCATGACCATGGTTTTTTGCAAGAGCAGCAGATGTGGCTGGGTCTGCATGTCGAAATCGCGGGTAATCGCGAACAATCCATCGAGCATCTGGCCAACGCTAAGCTCTTTGACAGGCTTGCCCCGCATGGGCTCCCCAACAGCGCGCAAGGCTGTCGCAAACTCACCGACCGAATGGTAGCTCGGCACGTATTGCGCTTCGAAGTGGATTTCCGCAACGCGCTGATAATTGCCGGTTGTCAGCCCATAAAGGATCTCCGCCAACCACTGGCGAGCCCTCCGATCAATCCGCCCCATGATGCCGAAATCGATGGCGACAATCGTGCCATCATCTTCGACAAACAAATTTCCCTGGTGCATGTCAGCATGAAAGAATCCCGCGCTGATCGCCTGGGTCAGAAATGAGATTACCAGCTTCTCTGCAATGGCATTGAGATCGTGCCCCTTGGCGACCAATTCATCGCGCTTGGAGATCTTGACGCCATCGATCCACTCAATGGTCATGACCCGACCATTGGTTCGATCCCAGTCAATCTTTGGGATGCGATAGCCGCCCACACCCGACATCTCATCTGCGAGTTCGGATGCTGAAGCAGCCTCTCGCCTTAGATCGAGTTCTGAATTGGTCCAGCGTTTGAAGTTGGCAATCGTAGCGCGTGGGCGCAGCCGGGTCGCTTCGCCGCCCATCGCCTCGACGTGAGCCGCTGCCCATTCGTAGGTCTGAATATCGCGGGCAAACTTTTCCCGGATACCCGGACGCAGCACCTTGATCGCCACACTGCGACCATCCGAAGTCACGGCCTTGTGGACTTGCGCGATCGAGGCTGCCCCCACGGGATTGGGGTCAATCTCGCTGAAAAGCGTATCGAGCGGCTGCGCAAAGCTGGACGCTATGGACGCTTCGATGCGTTCGAATGGAACCGGCGGAAGATTGTCTTGCAGGCTAAGCAGATTTGTCGCCGCTTCTTCGCCAACAAGATCTGGCCGCGTTGCAAGCGATTGGCCAAGCTTGATGGCGGCAGGACCAATCGCGCGAAACGCCCCGGCATAGTCCGGCTCTTTGCGCTTGCCTGTAAAGGTCGCCCAGCGGGCCAGCTTGACCAGTCGCTTGACCGGCGTTGGTGCATTCGGATCGTTCTCGATACCGACCAGGGCGCGGCGACGCGCCAAAGTGATGCCCCACCGTGCAAGGCGCGTCAGATGTACAACAGGAGAAGTCACGCGATCAGATTTTCCAACCGGAATGAATAGCGACTGCGCCGCCCAGAATGATCTCGGCCTTGGTGTTCACAAAGCCAGCTTTGCGAACCATCGCCTCAAACTCTGGAGGGCGAGGGAACCGGCGGATCGATTCGACCAGATAGCGGTAGCTTTCTGCGTCTCCGGCAATCACTTGTCCCATGCGCGGCATAAGCTGGCTGGAATAGAGATCGTAGACCTCTTTAAACCCTGCCCAGTCAGTGGTCGAAAATTCCATGCAATAGAACCGGCCGCCAGGCCTGAGCACGCGATGGGCCTCTGCCAGAGCCTTGTCCTTATAGGTTACATTCCGAATGCCGAACACGATCGTGTAGGCATCAAAGCTGTTGGAAGCGAAGCTGACCTCTTCGGCATTCTGATGCGTGAATACGAGACTGCCGCTTTCCTCAGTTTCCCGCCGTTCCATGGCGCGTTCGGCACCAACATCCAGCATATCCTGATTGATATCTGCGACTGTCACGTCGGCCCCGCGGTCGGCCATGCGGAAGGCGATATCGCCGGTACCACCTGCCATATCGAGGATCTGCTCGCCCGGTTGCGGCTTCACACGCTTGACGAAGCGATCTTTCCAGCCGCGATGCATTCCCATCGAAAGGGCATCGTTCATGATGTCGTACTTCTTGGCGACATCTGTGAACACCTGCCCCACGCGGCGAGTCTTCTCCTCAGGGCTTACATCTTCGTACCCAAAGGAAACGGTCTCATTAGAACTTTCAGTCATGGCGCAGGCCTTAGATGGAATTGTACGTTGCGCAAAGGGTGTTAGAGGGTGTGAGCGGTACGGCCTCAATCAAGAATGAGCCAGACAAGAATGCCCGAATTGCCAGAGGTTGAAACGACGGTCCGCGGCCTTGCCCGCTTCCTTGATGGTGAGCGGATTACGCGTGTCGTGCTGAATCGTGCAGACTTGCGCCGCCCTTTCCCTCCTGAGCTCGTACAGGTGATGACCGGTGCGAGTGTTACGCATCTGTCTCGTCGGGCCAAATACGGGTTGATTCACCTTGATCGCGGTTTTTCCATGGTCTTTCATCTTGGCATGAGCGGGCGCTGGCGGATCGACCCGGAAGAGCCGGACAAGCACGACCATCTGGTATTGGAAACCGAACGAAACCGCTTCGCACTGTGCGACCCTCGTCGATTTGGATCGGTCGACCTGATGGCAACGGACGAGCTGGATAGCTGGCCGCAATTTGCGGCTCTTGGCCCTGAACCGCTTGGGCCTGACTTGACGCCGGAACATCTCAAAGGTGCACTCAAAGGCAAAAGCCAAAGCATCAAACTGTGTCTGCTCGATCAGCGAAACATCGCCGGGCTAGGCAATATCTATGTCTGCGAAGCGCTTTGGCGGGCTGGCATCCATCCTCGTAAGTCCGGGGGTAAGGTGACCAAGCCACAATTGGCGCGGCTCGTTCCCGCTATCAAGGACGTGCTGGAGACCTCGATCAAGGACGGCGGATCAAGTTTGCGGGACTATGCCCAGCCTGATGGCGAATTGGGGTATTTTGCCACACGCTTTGACGTTTACGACCGGACCAATGAGCCATGTCGGCGCAATGACGGTGGTTTGGTTCGCCGGATCTCACAAGGCGGACGCAGCACCTGGTTCTGCGCGAAGTGCCAGAAGTGAGGAGTTTCTTGACGATTCGGCTGCTGCGCCCTATGTGCGCCGCTTTCCGGCATGCGAGCCCCGCTTGCGCGCCGCTTTTCGAATAGACCGAGATAGACATTCGGCTCGCCCATGGCGGCCATACAGAAACGCGAGACAGACACACCTATGGCCAACACGCCACAAGCCCGTAAGCGCATTCGTCGCAACAACCGCCGCTCGGAAATCAACACCGCGCGCGTCAGCCGCATCCGCGGTTTCGTCAAAAAGGTCGAAGCGGCCTGCGAAGCCGGCGACAAGACAGCCGCCGCCGCAGCGCTTAAGGCTGCTCAGCCAGAAATGGCTCGCGGTGTTGCCCGCGGTGTAATGCACAAGAACACCGTTGCACGGAAAATGTCGCGTCTCAGCAAGCGAGTTTCGGCTCTCTGATTCGGCCGATTCGCAGTTTCGGCGCTACGTAAATGTGCTGAGGTCGCACCGCGAATGACATTGGGGGCTGCACCACAAGGGTGCGGCCCTTTTCGTTTGTAACAAATATGACGGATTCGATGTGCGCAAATGCGAGGATTCCTCGCGATTCGCGGCACTCTTTACCAATTTTTAACGACAAATCAGTCGCTTGAACGCACGCCTGCGGGTTGCAAGCGAGTCAACAATAATATTTCCGTTTTTTTACAATTCCGCGCTTGCGCTCAGAGCCGATGCATCGTTTATTCGCATCTCACCCGGGGCGGGACAGCCTGGGTTCTGACAGTTTGATCGACAGGGGGAACCCGCGAAAAACGTTTCGCGGAATTGGGACATTTGTGTCTGTCGAAGTGATAAAAAGCGCTCCGGATCGCGGCTCCGGGAGTGAGAGAGTATTGGGGAAGTAATGGTGCACAAAATGGATAAGGCGCGGTCCACGCGCCGTCACTCGGACGACGATTTGATGGAAGACGCTGAAGCCGTAAATCTCGCTGCTGATTGGTCTGACATCAGCCAGGGGCTTCGCAAAGACTTAGGGCATCAGTTGCACAGCCAGTGGATCAAACCGATCCAAGTCGGCGGCATCGACAAAGAAACCGGCACGCTTGATCTCTTCCTGCCGACAGAATTTTCGGCAAACTGGGTCAAGGATCGTTTCCATGATCGTCTCCAGCTCGCTTGGAAAATTGCACGCAGCGAAGTCCGCAGCGTAAACATTCAGGTCCACCCCGGACGCCGGCAGCTGCCTGAACTGCGCCTCGATGACGGTCGTCGTCCGGCCAACGATGGCGCCAGCGCGATTGCTGTTGCTGCAGGCACGATCGGTGATGCGGGCTTCACAAGCTCCGTGGGTCTCGATCCATCTCTGACATTTGCGGCATTCATCACAGGCGAAGCGAATGTGCTGGCCTGCAATGCAGCGCAGCGCATGTCCGCTACAGAGCAACCACAGTTTTCTCCGCTGTACCTTAAGGCAGCAACCGGTCAGGGAAAGACTCACCTGTTGCACGCGATCGGCCATGGCTTCCTTCAAGCTCATCCACGCGCACGCATTTTCTACTGCTCTGCAGAGCGCTTCATGGTCGAGTTCGTTCAGGCTCTGAAAGCCAATCAGATGATCGAGTTCAAGGCGCGTCTGCGCAGCTTTGATCTGCTGCTGG
>JBCBHD010000099.1:0-9972 GCA_038526115.1 Pseudomonadota bacterium
CCGTCCAATCCGGAAGAGCGGGTTAAACTGACCATCACCATTCTCGATCAGGATTTGCGAGCCGATGCGTTGCGAGTGGCTGCAATCCGGCAAGTTGCGCAGTCAGGCAGTTGGGTCGATGCACCGGTTCAAGCCGCCACTGTCCAGAAACTTGAGGATATCATCCTCACCAAGGCGCGCGATCTGCGGCGGAAGGCCGTGACAGGCTGAGCCGTTTCGCTTTAGCGAGACAATCATGACAGACACTCGATTCGATCCGTCGCAGGCTGACGGGCGCTGGCAGCGCGCATGGGAAGAAGCGGGGACATTCACCGCCGATTCCGCAAGCGAAAAGCCAAAGAGCTACATCCTTGAAATGTTCCCCTATCCTTCGGGGCGCATTCACATGGGCCATGTGCGCAATTACACGATGGGTGACGTGCTGGCCCGGTACAAGAAGATGCGAGGCCATGAGGTGTTGCATCCGATGGGCTGGGACGCTTTCGGTATGCCTGCTGAAAACGCGGCGATGGAAAAGAAGGTCCATCCCGGCTCGTGGACCCGCTCCAACATCGAAGCAATGAAAGCGCAGCTAAAGCGCAT
Organism: Pseudomonadota bacterium; assembly: GCA_038526115.1. GTDB lineage: Bacteria > Pseudomonadota > Alphaproteobacteria > Sphingomonadales > Sphingomonadaceae > Erythrobacter. Next base: position 583 of record JBCBHD010000099.1, read on the forward strand.
CGGGTTTGCGCTCGACTGGACACGTGAGTTCGCCACTTGCGATCCGGAGTACTACGGCCACGAACAATCGCTGTTCATCGATATGTACGAGGCTGGACTGGTCTACCGAAGGCAGTCCGAAGTGAATTGGGATCCGGTCGACATGACGGTTCTCGCCAATGAACAGGTGATCGATGGCAAAGGGTGGCGTTCAGGCGCTGAGGTTGAGAAGCGCAAGCTGGACCAATGGTTCCTCAAGATCACCGATTTCGCCGAAGATCTCCTGGATGGGTTGGGTGACCTGAAGGACTGGCCGGACAAAGTCCGGCTGATGCAGGAAAACTGGATCGGTAAATCGTCAGGACTGGAATTCAGCTTCGACCTGTCGAATGGTGACAAACTGCCGGTCTACACCACTCGGCCCGATACGATTTTCGGAGCGAGCTTTGTTGCGGTGGCCGCTGACCATCCAGTTGCGCAGGCACTTTCAAGCGATCCGCAGGTCTCGGCCTTTATCGATGAGTGCAAGAAAGGTGGCACCACTGCTGCCGAACTTGAAACCGCAGAAAAGCTTGGTTTTCACACCAATATCACCGCCAGGCATCCCTTCACCGGAGAGGCGATGCCATTGTTCATCGCGAACTTTGTGCTGATGGATTATGGCACGGGCGCTGTCATGGGCGTGCCGGGCCATGACCAACGTGACTTCGAATTTGCAACGAAATACGGACTTCCAATCAAGCGAGTTGTGGCATCGCGCGTAGAGGAAGCCGACAAACAATTCGAGGGAGAAGCTGAAGCTGGCGACGGTATTCTAGTCAACTCGGGTTTTCTCAATGGTTTGTCAGTCGAGGATGCCAAGGCTGAAGTCATCAAGCGCGCCGAAATGCGCGGCTGGGGCCAAGGCACGACCGTCTGGCGGCTACGCGATTGGGGCATTTCGCGCCAACGCTATTGGGGGACGCCAATCCCGATCATTCATAGCCCTGACCATGGCCCGGTCCCGGTTCCGAAAGACCAACTGCCTGTCACGCTGCCGGAAGATATTGATTTCGACACTCCCGGCAATCCGTTGGAGCGCCATCCGACATGGAAGCACACAACCTGTCCAATCAGCGGCAAACCGGCTCTGCGTGAGACGGACACGCTCGATACTTTCACAAACAGCTCGTGGTATTTCCTGCGCTTTGCCAGCCAGCCAGATGATGCGCCTTTCGACCCAGAAGAAGTCGCCAAATGGCTGCCTGTCGAACAATATATCGGCGGGATTGAGCACGCGATTTTGCACTTGCTCTATGCGCGTTTCTGGACACGTGCGCTTGCGCATATCGGCAAGCTCGAAGTGAAAGAGCCGTTCGCTGCACTGTTCACTCAAGGCATGGTCACACATGAGACGTATAGCTTGGGCGATGGCAGCTGGCTTTCGCCTGATGAAGTGCGAAAAGACGGTGCAGACTGGATAACCGTACAAGGTGGTAAGCCGGTGACCGCGGGCCGCGTGGTCAAAATGTCGAAGTCGAAAAAGAACGTCGTCGACCCTGATAATATCATCGATCAGTACGGTGCGGATGCGGTGCGCTGGTTCATGCTGTCCGACAGCCCTCCAGAGCGGGACCTGCCATGGTCGGAAGCCGGAATTGAAGGGTGTTGGCGGTTCGTTCAGCGCTTGTGGCGCCTGTTTGATACCTATGACGCCAAAGCTGAAGGTGAAGACAAACCGCTGGCCCGCAAGACGCACCAGTCCATTGTTGCGGTGGCCGACGATATTGAAGCGCTAAGCTTCAACAAAGCGGTGGCGCGCATCTATGAATTGACCGGTGCCGCAGAAAAGGCTGAGCCGAGCGAGAGCCGGAACTTCGCCATCATCACTATCCTGCATATGGTCGCTCCGATGATGCCTCACTTGGCCGAAGATGCGTGGGCGAAAATGGGCAAAGATGGCCTGATTGCTGACGCGCTCTGGCCTGAGCATGATACCGGCTTGCTTGTAGAAGACGAGGTTACGATCGCGATCCAGCACAAGGGCAAGCTGCGTGACACACTCACTGCACCCAAGGGAGCATCGAAAGAGTCTCTCGAAGCGCTTGCGCTTGCCAGTGAGAAAGTCCAGCGTTCGCTTGATGGAGCGGAGGTTCGCAAAGTGATCGTTGTGCCGGATCGTCTGGTGAATATCGTCACCTGATGCGGAAAGTGCTTGTCTCGGCCGCGCTGATCGCACTCATCCCGTCGTTGACGGCGTGCGGGCTGCAGCCACTGTATAGTGGCGGAGCAACGGCCGGAATCGCTCAGGGTCTCGCAGCAGTTGACGTACCGGCCATTCCGGGCCGCGACGGTTGGCTCGTTCGTAACGCTTTGCAAAATCGCTTCGGTGTCGCTGGCGAGGCTACGCCAGCCTATCGCTTGGATGTTCGGCTGGACGATGCGCTCGAAGCTTTGGGCGTGTTGAATGACGATACGATCAGTCGTGAACGTCGCATTCTGCGCGCGCGCTATCAATTGATTGATCTGACGAGCGGCGAGATCCTGCTTGACGCCACGGCTGGAGCGGATGCCGGAATTGATGTGGTCTCGAGCGAATATGCAACCATTGCGGCCGAGCAGACGGCACTTGAGAATCTTGCGAAGGAAGTCGCTGACCGCATGGCGACCAGAATTGCCTTGGCGTTGAGAGAGCACAATCAGGGCCAAGTCAGCCAGTGAAGGCGACGCAGCGTGACTTTGCACGTGGCATCCCGCGCGGGGCGGCTGAGGCATCGATATTCTTTTTCTGCGGGCCCGATGAAGCGGGTGCCTCTGCAGCGGCCAAGGCAATTATCGAAGCATTGCCAGATGCTGGAGAGCGAGTGGATGTGGCGGGGGCAGACCTTCGCCGTGACCCTGCCATGCTCGGTGATGAGGCCCGTTCGGAATCCCTCTTTGGAGACAAACGGCACATTCTCGTTCGCGCCAGTGGCGATGAGGCGCATGATGCTCTGAAAGCGCTCATCGAAACGGGCGAAGCTGGAGCTGGAGAGGCCGCTCCGGTTGTTGTTGTGGCGACTTCGGCGACTGATAAATCTCGCACGGCCAAACTGCTCGAAAAGCGTCCGGACGCCCTCGTGGCGATGTTCTACCCACCCGATTTGGCTTCAGTCTCAGCTTCGGTACGGGCGATGGCTGATGCGGCCGGGTTGCGACTTGGTGGAGATTTGGCAGAGCGGATATCGCGCGGAGCTGGGCTTGATGTGAGGCTAGCGCAGTCGGAAGTCACTAAGCTGGCATTGTACTGCGATGCCGATCCGCAATCGCCAAAAACCGCATCACTCGATGACTATGAAAACGTCGGAGCCGCGACCGAAGAAGACGGTTTCCAGCCGCTAGTCAACGCGGTGATGGGCGGTGAGCTGTCAAAGCTGGATCGCGAGATCCGGCGTATGCGCGAACTCGGCCTGAATCCAGTTGGATTGCTTTTGGCTCTGGAGAGAAGGGCTGCGCAATTGGCGCAGATCTCAGCCAAACTCGGATCGCGAGGTTCGCTTGATGCCCTCGGCAAGGGTGAAAAAGCGCAGCTCGGAATTTTTTGGCGCGAGGAGCGGGACATCCGGCATCAACTCGGTCGATGGAGTCGTCAAAAGCTGGATCGATTGATCCCGAGACTTATCGATCTGCACCGGACACTGCTGACAAACAGTCAGGCCGCAGAGCTGTTGCTGGCCCAGGATCTGGCTCAGATCGCGCGATTTGCCGCCCGGCGCTAGTCGATTTATCGGGAAAACTCTCTTCGCAGTCGCAAAAAATTCGCCAAAGATGTTAAATCCGTGCTTAAGGGAAAGTACGTGGACCACGCTTTGGAGCGCAAAGCTGCATGAATACGCATACCGGGACACTGCTGACCGCAGTTGAGCCCGATATTGTCGAACAGAAAATCGCGCCCTCGCGCGAACGTCGCCGTCTGCGTGCTTATGCCTTGATGCTCCTAATCGACGCGATTCTTCTGCATGTCGGCTTTGCCTTGGCGTCGCTCGCATACGAAGGTGTGTGGTGGGAAAATCGCACAATGTTGGCGGCGCAAACCATGCTGCCGCTGTTTTTCACTATCGCGCTGTACAACGCGACCTATGGTGTGAAGGCCTTGAGCGATTGGCTTTTTGCGGCACGAAAAGCGCTGATAGCTCTGGTTATCTCAGCGGGCCTGCTCAACTTTGTTGCTTTTTACACCAAATCCAATGCGCAGTTTTCTCGTATTTCTGTGACGTTGGGCCTTCTGTTTGCTGCAATATTGCTGGTCGCCTTCCGTCGGTTGGTACCCATTATCATCGAGAAATTCTGGGATGGCCGAGTTCGCAATCAGCTGGTCATCAATGATGGTGGTCCAAATTTCGCATTGGAAACAGGGACTGCAATCGCAGCTGGAAAATACGGACTTGATCCCACAAGTCACGATCCGTTTATGCTGGATCGGCTGGGCAAGCTCTTGCGCAATCAGGATCAGGTTGTCGTAAGCTGCCCACGCGAACGACGAGAAGCTTGGGCATTCCTTCTCAAATCGGCGGGCGTCTATGGTGAGATCGTAAGCGAACCCGCGCACAAGCTCGGTGCCGTTGGTGTGAACCACTATGAAGGGCAGGAGCGAACAACTCTTGTGGTTTCCACTGGGCCACTTGGCCTGCGCGCGCGCATTACCAAACGCGGGTTTGACTTCGCAGCTGCGCTTGGCGGCTTGATTGTCCTCTCGCCGCTCCTGCTCGTGATGGCAGTTCTCATCAAGCTTGAGGATGGCGGGCCGGTGCTGTTTGTCCAGCGCCGGTTGGGACGTGGAAATCAGTTTTTCGACATGTTGAAGTTTCGCAGCATGCGCCAGGAAAAGCTGGATCAAGATGGCGCAAGATCCACCTCGCGTGATGATGATCGCATCACGAGGATCGGATCCTTCATTCGCAGAACCAGCATCGATGAACTGCCACAACTGATCAACGTGCTGAAAGGCGACATGTCGATCGTTGGCCCGCGTCCACACGCTCTGGGGAGCCGCGCGAACAGCAAGCTGTTCTGGGAAGTCGACGGTCGCTACTGGAAGCGCCACTCCCTCAAGCCGGGCCTTACCGGGCTGGCTCAAGTTCGAGGTCATCGCGGAGCGACCGAAGAAGAGAAAGACCTGACTGATCGTTTGCAGTCAGACCTCGAGTACATATCGAGCTGGTCGCTGCGCCATGATATCGCGATCGTTTTCCAGACGATCTGGGTGCTGCGCCACGACAACGCTTACTAGAGGCCTGCCTTCCAGGATCGGTGACTGGCAGCTACTAGTCTTCGCCGTTGTCTGGAACAGCGAAACTGCCCGTTACCCGGCCATCGCTGGACGAAGTCGACCCCGGCGTATTGCTCCCTGAAGAACGACCATCGACGCTGGAAAGCCCGGTCCGCAGATCGATCACCAGCCGCCCGCCATTCAGTGTATCGGTCCCGCGTCGCAGCTGGACCCCGCCTGCCATCGTGATGATCCGCCGGTTGAAATCGTAGATGGCAACATCGCCGCTCGCCCGTTCGTTCCCGCGGGTTACGGTCACACCGCCACTGGCAGTGATCCGATCTATGCGCAGATCTCCGCTGTCATCGTAGTTCACCAGCGTACGGGCCGATTGCACTCGCAATCCAGCCTGATCGATCACCACATTGCCAGACAAGACTACGCGGTTCTGACGATCCTGAAGTTCGATGCGATCCGCAGCATAGTTGACCCGCGCATTGGTGTTATGGCTGGCAATACCCTGCGCCTGCAGCCCGATGCCGCCGGTGATCGCCGCTGTCAGAGCAAAGCCCGCACCAGCCCATCCCAGCGCAACGCGCCGCAGATTGGTCCGCTTGCCGTTGGTGGAAGTGTCGGATCTTGTTGCCATCACGGTACTCTCAATTCACCCGGAATCATCGATAGCCGCGCATTCCCTTCCAGTGTCAGGGTGCGCGCGGATAGGTCGGCGCGGATCGCCTGCGCAGAGAACGTACCGGCTGGCACTGCCCCTTCTACGCCATCCTCGCCTTGCATTGTACGCGCATCAAGGTCGACGGAAACGCCGCTGGCGGTCATCGTGTAGCCATCAGCCGCAACGAGCCGCACCGCGTCGTCAACATCAACCACTTCGTCTTCTAGGTTATAAGTGCCGCCGGCTGCACTGATGCGTGCCGGACCATCAGGCAACAGCAATTGCGCGATCAGATCATCCATCCGCACCAGCCCTTCCGCGCTGGAACGCTGAACGGCTTCGCCTGCCGTGATCGCGAAGGGCTGACCTTTGTCATCGCGGCCGCGGTACATGGCATTATCGACGCTCAAACGCTCATCGATCATTGCGACTTTGTTGCGATCGAGCAGAAAGCTCACTTCGCCTCGGGGAGAAAGGGGCGTGATGATCATCAGCGCTGCGACCACACCCACCAGCATCGGCAGAACGCGCGCCAGCACACCAATCAGCTTGTCATGCGAGCCGCCCGGCGCGGCAAAGTGCTGCCGACGACCACGCAGCGCCTTGGCTTCGCTGGTTTCAATGCGGCGTTTGATGACCATTGTGCTTTGCTTTGGCGCCTTGTGCCTTACGAGTGGCTGAAGATGTCGTGGTCTGCCCAACCTGCAATGTCGAGGATTGCGCGGGTAGGCAGGAAATCGAAACAGGCCTGAGCGATTTCCAACCGGCCTTCGCGTTCCAACCGCACGGTCAACTCATCGCGCAGTGCATGCAGGAACCGCACGTCCGAGGCGGCGTAGTCACGCTGCGCTTCGTTGATATCGGGACCACCCCAGTCGGAGCTTTGCTGTTGCTTGGAAATCTCAGCGCTCAACAGCTCGGTGGCGAGGTTCTTCAAGCCATGGCGATCGGTGTAGGTGCGCACCAGCTTGCTCGCGATCTTGGTGCAGAACACCGGCCCTGCCATCACACCCAGATAGTAATGGATCGCGGCCAGATCGAAACGACCATAATGGTACAGCTTCGTGCGGGTCTGATCGCCCAGAATGGCGGTGAGGTTGGGCGCTTCGTAGTCGCTACCGGGCGAGAACCGCACCAGATGCTCATCACCAGAACCATCGCTGATCTGGACCACACAAAGCCGGTCACGATGCGTGATAAGGCCCATGGTTTCGGTGTCGACGGCCAGATCGGATGTGCCGGTGAGCACGCCATCGGGCAGGTCTTCTTCATGAAAATGCACTGTCATCGCTGCGGTCCCTACGCCGATTGGGGAAAGAGGGGAAGGGGCCGGGATGCGCTTTGGCGCAGTTGTGTGTACCCTGTCGGGCCTATGGCAAGCGAGGACATCCCCGAAAGCTGGCGCCCGGCGCTCGAACCGGTCCTTGCAACGCCTGAGGCCCGCAAGCTTGGCGGGTGGCTGCGTGCGCAAGAGGATGCGGGTAAGACCATCTTTCCTCCGCGTGGGCAACGGCTGACCGCGCTTTCCATGACCCCGCTTGATGCAGTGAAAGTCGTGATCCTTGGGCAGGATCCGTATCACGGCCCCGGCCAAGCGCATGGGTTGGCGTTCTCTGTGCAGGACGGGGTCAAAGTGCCACCGTCGCTGGTCAACATCTACAAAGAGCTGGAAAGCGATTGCGGCATAGCCCGCCCCGCCACCGGCAACCTTAGCTCTTGGGCGAAGCAAGGCGTGCTGCTGCTCAACAACACACTTACGGTGCAATCGGGGCAAGCGGGCAGCCATGCCGGGCGCGGATGGGACGCAATCACCGATGCGGCTGTGGCTGCTGTGGCGGAGCGCGGCGAGCCGACCGTGTTCGTCCTGTGGGGCAGCCATGCCAGCAAGAAGGCGGGCCGAGTCAGAGCGCTGGGCGGCGGCGATCACCATCTCGTGCTCAAGTCTCCCCACCCCAGTCCGCTTTCCGCGCATCGCGGTTTCTTTGGCTCTCGCCCGTTCAGCCAGACCAATGCGTTTCTCGATGCGCAAGGCGTGGAGCCAGTGGACTGGTCGCTTTCGTGATCCATGCCGTGTGATGGAACGCACAAATGCGTCTTTTCGGAAAGTTGGAATTGCGTGCAAATTGCTGAAGCAAAAGCGAATACCGCCTGATCTTGCTCTGCTTGTGTCACCTTCCATCCGTCATCCGATCCCGGCCTTGGCGCTGCAAATACGAGAGAGTTATTTGCCAGAGACCGGCATCTGTAGGAAAGTCAGCGCACGATGACTGAAGACGAAGCGCGCACGGCCCTGCAAGTTCGCCAGGCCGAACTGGACCGAGAAGATTCCGCCAATGCGGATTCCCGAGATACAGTAGAATTGCAGCAGGACAGCGTTGGTCGGCTGTCGCGGATGGATGCGATCCAGCAGCAGGCAATGGCGCAAGCGCAGGAACGCCGCAGAGCGCAGGAACGTGTCCGGATCAGGGCCGCGCTTATACGGCTCGACGAAGGCGAGTGGGGCTATTGCCTGACTTGCGGCGACAAGATTGCCGAAGCGCGGCTAAGCCACGATCCGAGCGTTGCGACTTGTGTGGGGTGTGCGGGCTAGCGATCGGTCAAACCCGTCCGCCATCGCCGATGGTTCAACGCCTGGTTACTCTGAAGCTTCAGGCAGCCTGCGCATTTCCAGTGGGCCGGAGAAATCGTCTCTGCCCACAGCGCTTACATCCAGCACGATCTTCCCGTCGTCCAGATAGCCCGTCACGCCAGTGAAGTCGGCGACGCCCAGATCGTTGCGGTGGAAGGCAAAGCGCACGGTCTGCCCCGGTTTCCAGCCGAAATCGGCAAGCTTGAATGGCTTTGAGCGTATGTCATGGATGCCCTGGATAAGCACGGCTGTGTCCGGCACATCGCACGATTGGCGCGGGTCCCTTTCCGCTGCCGGTAGCTCATCCGCATATTCGAACGCTTCGTTCGAGGGATAGCCGTCTGCGTGGACCTGGCCGTAGAAACGCTTGCCATTCGCGCAGGTCAGCTGGACGTCAGCGTAAGGGAAATCCTTGCCATTGCTGGCCCACACTACGCGGACGAAAGGAGCTTTTGCGGGGTCGCTGGTGACAGATTCGATGCCAGACCACCTGAACTCAGGCGCGACCGGCTTGGGATCGCTGGTAAGGGTGATGAAATTGCCATCCTGCCGCCAAGTCCCGTTGGCGCGCATATCGAGCGCACCGACCGACAGGCCCCAGCCAAATGTGCCGTCGGCGCGGATCTCCATGCCCATGGCCATTTCAAACCCGCTGCCATCATAGCGTCCGACAAAGGCGGAATCCGCCGCGGCATCAGACGCGATATCTTCAGGCTCTTCGGCCAGAGTGGGGCTCGCCAAAGCCAGCGTGAGGATGGCGAGCCGCTTCGTCATCAGAAACTCGCTGTCAGTCGTGCTCCGACCAGAACACCGGTGTCGCGGAATTCGACAGCGCTATCGATCAGCTGCGCGTTGACCGTCAGCTCAAAGCCTTTGGCAAAG
>JBCBHD010000100.1:0-9933 GCA_038526115.1 Pseudomonadota bacterium
AGGCATAGGCAAGGCCTGTCATCGGCGTGTTGCCCACACGTTCCAGCTTACCGAACTTTGCGTGATTGGCGGCATGTTGATGCAATGAATAGTGCCACAGATCTTCTGTGTGGCCAGAAGACTTCGCGCGCTGCCAATATTGGTGGAAAGGCACATTGGCGAGGCTCATCCCCGCATCACCGAATGTGTGCAGATAACGCGATCCAACGGCGCCCCAATCAACAAACTCAATGCCAAGTTTAAACGTGCCATTAGTCCGTTTGACGAAATCATGCTCGTCGAGGCCCAGAATTGTATTGAGCCGAATGATCTGCGGGATGGTTGCTTCGCCAACTCCCACAGTGCCGATTGCGTCTGACTCTACCAGAGTAATGTCGAGCGTTCGGCCATGCAGCCTAGAAAACGCAGCCGCTGTGATCCAGCCGGCTGTGCCTCCGCCTACAATAACGAGTTTCCTTGGCGCGTATTCGCTCACTAACTTCTCATCCCTTGGGCCCCTTAGGCCGGAAAAACGCATTAATCGTCAAGCGCCCTTTGCGCGGATCAGCTGAAAGGGGCGCATCATTGTCGATCAGCCCCGAATGCAACAGATTGCCACGATAAAAGACTGCCGAATTGAAAGCGCCAGCCGCAAGATGCACTCTTTCAAAATGCGGCTCACCATCGCTGACATAGGCTCTGGATGGCAAGCCAGTGCGTCCCACATCGGCTTGCAGCGCATCTCTGTAGGCCGGAAACGTCTCATCCGTTATGGTCTCTAGTCCCGTTGATTTGTGGCGGAAGAAGCCAGTACCGCCATGCTGAGTGCGGTGGAGATAGAGCATCATCGCAATCTGGCTCGGGTCAGTGCCATCCACATGGGGGAAGCACTGCATTGGGATAAGTTCAGCTGGCGGCGTCGTCACAAGCGAGAACCACGCTTGCATCTCCCAACCATGGAGCGCGGGATCAAAGTGGCTGTCAAGCATCGGCGAAAACTCCGAAAGCCAAGCCGAGCAGACAGTTTTGGGTAGCTCAGAACGCACACCCGGATATTGCGGCGTAATTTTTGCAAATTTTTGCAAAGATGCAAATTCAATCACATCTTCTGGAGCGATAATGAGATCGGGAATCTCCACAAACATATGTTTTTGCTCAAATATTTCCCTAGACTTCATCGAGTCGAGCGAGATGGGCCAGTTTTTCATTCTTAAATGCCCTTCATTGTCCGATTTTGAGCGTTGACCGGAAGCTAACAAAGAGCACCGTTCCTGCCAAACTTGTTGCACAAGTAACTGTATTTGCGTGTTGAAAAGAAGAGGCAGAAGAGACTCATAAAGAACGTCGCAATCGCTGTGCGAGCAAAATCGGCGCAACTAGCCGCATCAAAGTGTGACTTCATTGTCACAAATCCACCTGCAAAATACAGCTTTGCAAATCATGCAATAACTCCTCACCTCTATATTATTGTTTTTACGTATTATTTTATCGGTAACGCTGCATTCCATCAGAATTGCCAATAGGTGATTTACGGATCAATTTTTCTAAGCTATGAAAAAAACTGCAAACACGCACAGATCGTGATGCGTCCGGGGAGGATTTAAGAATGGGATTTAAGCGTTACTCTACACAGGCTCGCTTGCTTTGTGGTGCTGCCACGGGGCTGGCTATGGTCGCCGCTGCTACGCCCGCTTTTGCGCAGGATAGCCAAGACAACACTGAAGTTGCAGAGGACGATGGCAATCAGATTGTCGTCACCGGTATCCGCAGCTCGATCGAAACGTCACTCGAAGCCAAGCGCGATGCAACGTCCATTGTCGAAGTGATTTCGGCAGAGGATCTGGGGCAGCTGCCTGATCTCTCAATTGCAGACTCGCTTGCTCGCCTGCCAGGCGTCACCGCACAGCGTGTGCGTGGCCGTTCACAGCAGATTTCGATCCGCGGCCTCGGTCCGGACTTCTCACTCGCGCTGCTTAATGGTCGCGAAGTTGTTTCTGCGGGTAACAACCGCGGCATCGAGTTCGACCAGTTCCCTTCAGAGTTGATCGGTCAGGGCATCGTCTACAAAACGGGCGATGCAAGCCTTGCTGCAATCGGGATTGCTGGCGCGGTTGACCTTCGCACGGTCCGTCCACTTGACTTCAACGACACTCAGCTAACCGCATCTGCTACTTATGTTCTGAATGATAGCGGCTCTCGCAATCCAGACTTCGCAGATGATGGCTATCGCTTCTTCGGTTCTTACATTGATCAAAACGAAGCTGGCACGGTCGGTTGGTCATTGGGCCTGACGGTTCAGTCAAACCCAACGCACTTTATCTCACGCGAGTTGAAGACAAACCAGTTCCAGGTCTCTCGCGATGCAAATGGTGTGATTTACCCTTCAGACAACCCACGTCAGGGTGCAGTTAGCCGTGAGTTTGAGCGCACTTCGGTCGCAGGTTCTTTGCAGTTCGAGCCAAGCGATGATTTCTCATTCATGGTCGATGCGTTCTACACTGACACGCAGGACTCCGGCATCTTCCGCGGAACGGAAACGCCAATCGCTTCGTGGAGCGGCGCACAGTTTGAAGGTGCAACCGGCTCAGGTCCGTTTGCTGACACGGCTGAGTATTCAGCTGTCGTTCCGATCCTTCGTACAGACACCGAAGGTAATGAAGCACAAATCTTCGCTATCGGTGCCAATCTTGAGTTCGGCATCACCGACAATCTGAGCTTTATGTTCGACTATGGCTATTCAACTCTGGATCGCCGCGACATTGACTACGAATCTTACGCCGGCACCGGCCCAGGTCGCTCGGGCGCGCAGGATACGCTGAACTTCACCTTCCGTGAGAATGGCGAATATTCGATCAACGGTCTGCTCGACTACACCGATCCAGCGAACGTGTTGCTGACCGACCCAGGAGGCTGGGGCCAAGTTGGCTTTATCAAGCAGCCAATCATCGATGACGAGCTGAGCCAGCTGCGCGCCGAAACAAAGTATGAGTTCGACGGCGGTCTACTCGACAACATTACTTTTGGCTGGCTGTACACGGATCGTGAGAAGAGCTTCGATTCCAACGAATCCTTCCTGCGCACCTCAGCAGCCTTTACCGGCGGTTCTCTGGCGCTCCCAGCAAGCACCATTGTTGGCACCACCGATACCGGCAGTCTGGGTCAGAATATCCTTGCCTATGATCCATCGAACTTCCTGACTGATGGAACTTACACGGTAGAGAAGGCGACGTTTGATACAGAATGGGTTGTGGGCGAACAGATCCATAACTTCTACATCCAAGCCAATATTGACGGCGATCTGGGAAGCATCCCAGTACGCGGTAACATCGGCTTGCGTTATGCAGACACAGAGCAGTCTTCAACCGGCACAATCGGCGCAGGCCTGACCAACTCAGTCACTGAGACATATGATGATTGGTTGCCAAGCTTGAACCTAAGCTTCGAGATTGCGACAGATACATTCATCCGCGTTGCTGCTGCCAAGTCTGTCACTCGTGCCCGTCTGGACCAGATGGCTGCGAACCAGTCCATCGGCACCAATCCGGCAAGCTGTGCGGACACGGATGCTGACCAATTCGTCGACACGCTGGTTGCATTCAACCCACCCGGAACAGTCTGCTTCTCCGTAGGCGGAGGCAACCCATTCCTGCAGCCATATGAGTCGATTTCTTACGACGTTTCGTTTGAGAAATACTTCTCAGCAGGTACTGCAATCGTCGTCGCTGCATTCCATAAGGACCTATCCGACTGGATCCTCGACTTTAACGAGCTTGGCGATCTCACTCAGCAGATCAACAACTCTGGCAATGGCGCCTTCCTTGATGCCAACCCAGAAACTGCGACCGGTATCATCAATGGCCCGATTAACTTCGCTGACGGTTCGATCACCGGTATCGAAGGCACTGTGCGCCTCGACTTCGGCGATGTTGTCCCTGCGCTTGACGGCTTTGGCGGTTTCTTCAGCTACACATATGCTGACGCTGAAATCGAAGACCAGAACATGAACCTGCTCGCCATTCCGGGCTACTCAGAAAACACCTGGTCAGGCGACATCTTCTACGAGAAGAACGGCCTTCGTGCGAAACTTGCAGCGCGTTATCGCAGCGGTTTCCTGTCTGAGGTCCAAAACTTCGACGGATCGCTAAGCGGCGCTGATGCACGCAACGAAACGATCCTTGACGCTCAGATTGGCTACACATTCCAGAATGAGGCTGGGCCGCTGGCAGGTCTCGGGGTGCTATTCGAAGTGTTCAACCTGACCAATGAGCCGTTCGTGACACAGAACGACCTGCTCGATACCGGTGGCAACGTCATTGGGGCCTTCCCAAGCCGCCATGAAGTCTATGGGCGTACGTTCAACTTCACTATCCGTAAGAACTTCTAAGAGGCAGGGTCGCAACTCTCCCAAAGGGCTCGCTGGCGACAGCGGGCCCTTTTTGGTTGGGCTAAGACCAGCTCAGCGCTGCGGCGAGATTGGGATTGGGTGAGAGCTAAGCCGCCAGCGGTGAACGGCAGTGCTTCGCCAAGAATTCCGCATGCGATGGCATTTGCGCAACCGCATCGGACATGGCTTGCGAAACCATCTGCATACGCTGCGCAACAGGCACCGCATCACGCATTTGGGTGATCGCAGGAGCGCGCTGGGGTACGATGTCTTGCCCGAGATAGACAGCGATCCAACTTGGGTTCGCGAACAGTTCGCGCTCATCCGAAACCAGCAGGCCATAGCTGCGGAAGTGGTCGATTTTGTATTGGAGCGTGTCCGGTATCTGCATCGCCGAGCAATAGCGCCACAATTCCGCATCATCGCGGCTCGTTGCCTTGTAATGCAGAATCAGGAAGTCTCGAATCCGCTCGTACTCCACCCGCGTTTGCGCATTATACTCGCGCGCGAGCAAAGGCGACATTTCACCGTCGGGCAGCAAAGCGATGAGACGCAGAATTCCGTACTGAATGAGGTGTAGGCTGGTTGACTCCAGAGGCTCCATAAAGCCAGCCGACAGACCGATTGCCACGCAGTTCTTGTCCCAAAACTTGCGCCGCCGGCCAGTGACAAAACGCAAGGTCCGCGGGTCAGCCTCTGGCGCTCCATCAAGCGAGTTCATCAGCGTTTCGGTCGCCTCATCTTCGCCGATATATTCGCTGCAATGAACATAGCCGTTGCCGGTACGGTGCTGCAGCGGGATACGCCATTGCCAGCCTGCTTCCTTCGCAGTCGAGCGCGTGTAAGGCATGATTTCATCGTGCTTCGCGCAGGGCACTGCGACCGCACGATCACACGGCAGCCAGTGCTGCCAATTTTCGTAACCGGCCTGCAAAGTGTCTTCGATCAGCAGCCCGCGAAAACCGCTGCAGTCGACGAAGAACTCGCCCGCCACTTCCTCACCGCTCTCAAGCTGAACGCTTTCGATAAAGCCATCTTCGGCGCGCTGCGAGACTTTGACGACGCGGCCTTCCATGCGTTTCACACCGCGCGCTTCGGCAAGGCGACGTAAAAATGCCGCATAGAGACCCGCATCAAAGTGATAGGCATAATCAAAGGTCGATTGAATTTTGCGGCGATCCATCTCCGGGTGCGCAAAACGCCCCGCTTTCGCCATCGCCCAGCACATTGAGTAGTCATCAATCGCGCCCTCAATGTTACCCGCGAGCTTCTCTCGCATCCAATAGTGATAGAACGGCACCTTATCGAATTCGGCACCATATTGGCCAAAGGGATGGAAGTAAGAGTGCCCCTTTCGCGCCCAATCGACGAACTCAATGCCCAGCTTAAATGAGCCGGCGGTTTCCTTCACGAAGGTAGCCTCATCTATACCGATACGTTGATTGAAAGTTCGGATCGGAGGGATCGTTGCCTCGCCCACGCCGACAGTGCCAATCGCCTCGCTTTCGATCAGAGTGATTGCACAAGTTTCCCCGACCGCATCCGAGAGCGCCGCCGCTGTCATCCAGCCGGCGCTGCCCCCACCAACGATCACGATGCTTCGTAACGGAGCAAAACCGCCTGACATACTACCCGCCACAACTTTCGCGGATCAGAAGGCTCGTCTCAAGCCGCTCCGAAATAGCTTGCCCACCGCGAGTGTCGATCAGTTTGGAAACAAGCATACGACCAGCAAGGTTCGCGTCTTGATCAATAGTGGTGAGGCGCGGCGTCACAAGGCGCGCTGCGGGGATGTTGTCATAGCCAACCACAGAGACATCATCAGGTATACTGAGGCCAGATTTAGTAAGGGCCCGCATCGCCCCAATCGCGATAAGATCACTTGCCGCAAATACAGCATCGAACTTGGCCCCGCGGTCAATCGCAGAGCGCGTTGTAGACTCGCCTGATTGCACATCGAAATGCGCAGGTAGAACCAGCTCTGTATCAAGCTCAACACCCGCCTCAGCCAAAGCCAATTTGTACCCGCGATATCGCTGCTCAGCCTCTGGCGCCTCAGTGTCACCTAGGAACAGCACCCGCTTGCGCCCCAAGCGCAAGAGATGAGAGGTCGCGCGTCTTCCGCCAGCGACGTTGTCTGAGCCGATGCTACAATAGGCCGCGTCTGCAAAATCAGCGCCCCAAACAACGAACCTGTCAGACCCATCGGCAAGCGAGTTGAACGCATCGTGTAAGGAGCTTTGACCGATAAAGATCATGCCGGTAGCGCGGCTTGTCGTCATAACAAATTCAAGGTCTTCTGCCGAGCGGGGGAAAACGTGGCTGATAACAAGATCCGCCTTACGGTCGCGCGCAGCCTCTGCAATGCCCGCCAGTAATTCAAGAAAGAAGGGGTCTGCCACCCGTGTTTCTCTTGCCTGCGGGGCTGGAACAATCACCGCGATCGTGGCTTCTGCGCCAACCGGGCCATTGGGCATATGGCTGCGAAAATCATAGTCATGCGCGCGGGCAATGCGCCAAATTTCTTGCTTGGTCCGACGTTTGACCGCAGGACTATCGTTGAGCGCACGCGATACTGTTGAAATGGATACGCCAGCTTGCCGCGCGATATCTTCCAACCGCGCATTCTTCTTAGCCTTTACGCTGGCTCCATCCATTAACTTACTCAGTCCCCTCAGCTGCCCAGCGTTTTGAGCGCCCAATAACCCGTCCGTGCTGCCAGCAGTTCCGGCACGTCTTGCCGCTCAGCTACCATAGCCTCGCTAGCGACAATTGTCGCAGATTGAAACTCAGCTGGAGGGGACCACTGAGCTACATCATCGCTGAGGTTGAACACACACAGCACCCGATCACCGCCAGCATCTCTGACAAAGGCCACAATTTCTTCGGGAGTGTCAAGCAGCGTGCTCGAACCCGTCACCATCGCAGAAAGCGAAGCACGCAACCCAAGAAGCTCACGGGTGTAGTTCACTACCGAGGATGGTTCGTCAGTCTGCGCCTGAACCGATCGTGCTGCCTGTGCTGGATCGACTTTAAGCCAGGTTCGGTTCGCGCTGGAAAAACCCGCTTGCGGCTCGCTTGATGACCACGGCATTGGCGTTCGAGCACCGTCACGACCAAGCGTGTGGGGCCAGTTCGTGATCGCTTCGGGATCCTGAAGGTCAGCGAAAGCGACGTGCCCTTGCGGCAGACCTAGCTCTTCGCCTTGATAGATGATCGGATTTCCACGCAATGCCAGCAGCAAAAGCATGTTGAGGCGCGCGACCTGTTCGAAATTGTCATCGCCTGACCACCGCGTTGTCGCACGCGGCGCATCGTGATTGGAGAAAGCCCAAGATGGCCACCCTTCTCCCGGTCTGCCGTCCCAATTCGATAAAGAGTTTTTGACCCGCTCGGCGGTCAGATCGGGAGCGTAAAGGAAATCGAAATTGTAGGCAGAATCGAGCCGTTTCCCGTCCGCAGTGAAGGCTTTCATCTCTGCCAAGGGGTCCGGACCCCCCACTTCGGCAACAGTGAAACGATCAGGGTACTCATCAATCGTGGTGCGGATACGCTCCAGGAATGCTGGAATGTCTGCATGCGACTGATTGAAGCGTTTGATCTGCATATCAAATGGCCGTGTCACTTGCTCAATCGGCACACCTGAGGGCGGATTGTCGCGCAGCTGCGGATCATGCATCGCAAAGTTAAGCGCATCTAGGCGAAAGCCGTCTACGCCGCGATTAAGCCAGAACCGTGCGACTTTCAGCAAAGCCTCTTGAACAGCCGGGTTATGGACGTTGAGATCAGGTTGGCTGGTCAGGAAATTATGCAGATAATATTGCCTGCGCGGACCATCCCATTGCCACGCTGAGCCGCCAAAAACGGACTGCCAATTTGACGGGGGTGAGCCATCAGGCTTCGCATCCGCCCAGACATACCAATCCGCTTTATCATTGTCGCGATCAGCGCGGCTTTCTTGAAACCAAGCATGTTGATCGGATGTATGCGAATAGACCTGATCTATAATGACTTTGATGCCCAGCTGATGGGCACGCTCCAGCAGAGCATCAAAATCCGCAAAGTTGCCAAAGGTCGGATCGATGCCGAGATAGTCGGAGATATCATAGCCAAAGTCCTCCATAGGGGAGGTGAAAAATGGCGATATCCAAATCCCGTCGACACCTAACGACGCCACATAATCGAGACCATCAGAAATGCCTTTGAGATCTCCGATACCATCGGCATTCGTATCGCGAAAACTGCGCGGATAAATCTGGTAGATTACCGCCCCGCGCCACCAATCAGGGGCGCTCCGATTTGCCTCGTCCTCAGGTTGTTTGCGAAGTTGGTCCGCAACCTTACTCATGAAGCTGCCTCGCTCACCTTCGCAACACACCAACCATAAGCGGGCAACTCCAATGAGACGCTGCCGGGAGCGCTTACGCTTGAAGGGCAATCACCATGCAGCGTTTCGAGCGTCCGCGCGGTGTAGCCAATGGTCGAATTCACGATCTGAGCCTCAGACGCGGTGTTGAATGCTAGCAGATATTCTTCGCCAGTTTCAGGGTCGAAGCGCGAAAAGCTGATAAGCCCCGGCGCCTCATCGTTGTAGCTGCGAACAATCTGCTCACCGCGACGAAGCGCTGAATGCCGGGTGCGGATGGCGGCGAACTCACTGATCAGAGTATAGAGTGAATGGCTCTCATTAAAGTTCTCTTGTGCAGTGGTCGCATCGGTACCGATCAGCACGTTGTCATTGTAGCTGCCAGTGAGGCTGGGGAACATATCTTCGCGCGCAGCCTGATCATTGCCATCACCAACAAAGCCCTGCTCATCGCCGTAATAGATCACCGGGTTTCCACGCAGCGTCATCAGCATTGCGTGCCCCAGTTTCACTTTGCTCAGCAAATCATCTTGCGAAATGGCAGGATCGTCTGCTTTCAGCAAAGTGGAAAAGCGGCCCATATCGTGATTGCCTAAGAAGGTTGGCATTGTGCGCGCAGCCTCGACACCACCTTCGTAGTTCACATCGCCATCGAACATGTCGACGATAACCGAAGGCGGTGCCCCGCGGCCAACTGCCTCCCGAATGGCCGATTGGAACGCAAAATCGAGCACCGCTGGAAATCCGTCGCGGCGAGTGAACTGCGCCAAAAATCCGCTATTGGGGCTGTCGGAATAGACCTCTCCAAAAATCAGGAAGTTTGGAATTCCCTCCGCCTCTGCCGTTTCAAGCATGGCGGGTACAAAGCTCTGCCAAAACTCAGGGTTCACGTGCTTGGCAGTGTCGATCCGGAAGCCATCAATGCCAAACCGAGTAATCCAGCTGGCATAAATGTCGATCATGCCCTCGAGCACGACAGGATGTTCGGTGTAGAGATCATCAAGCCCAGCGAAATCGCCATAACGGCTGCTCTCGCCTGAAAACGTCGTGCTGCCGCGATTGTGATAATAGAGCGGGTCGTTGAGCCATGCGGGGACTTTAACATCGCGCTCAGCCTCTGGAACAACCGGCGTGTAGGCAAAGTCGGAGGAGGTTAGCTTCGCGAAGTTCTCTGCGGTTTGAACGCTGTCACCCAGAAACCCAT
>JBCBHD010000101.1:0-9860 GCA_038526115.1 Pseudomonadota bacterium
GACGCTCAAGCGCTCGATATCGATCCGCGTTGGTGCGTTGGCGGGCAAGACGAGATTCAGCGCCCCTTCGAACGGGCCAAGCAACGACCCGCCAGCCACGTCCAGCGCAAACCCATCTCCGCTGGGTGCGAGCGCAACGCGCACATCTTCCAGGCCGGCAGCAGGCAAAGGATCGGCGAACACCAGCGTTGCACGCGGTCCTTCAAGGTTAAAGGCGGCATCAACAGTGAACGGGCCATAATCAACGTGCCGCCCACCTCCGGCGAGCGTAGTCGTCCCGGCGCGGATCTGGCTGTCGAGTTTGGCCGTCAGCGTGGCGCTTTCCAATTCGACATCGCGCATGATGATAGGTTGATCGCCGCCCATCCCGAAGCTTCCACGAAAACGCAACGGATCCCCGGCAACCGTGGCCACCGATTGGTTTCGCACATCGGTCAAAACCCCTGCAACATTTGCGCGAAGACTCCATGGAATGCGCGTGCCGAATTTTGCGATGAGTTTGGCATTGCCATTGGCGCGGCCAATCCCCTCTAGATCGAGACCTTGCGCAGTTAGCGGTCCGGCAATCGCATAAGCTCCCGCCGCCGTGTCTCCACGAATTGCCAGATCGGCAGCCAAGCCGGGAAAGTTGACCCGTGCATTGTCCGATGTCAGCTTTCCATCCCGATAGACCAGTGTGCCGGCCACCGCGCCGCCAACCAATTGCTGATCGACCAGCTCGACACCACTCAGAACCCGCGCTGCGCCGATCGTAAGCGGCAGTGTAACAACGCCATCTTCGAACCGTGCGGTGCTGCTCTGAGCCAATCCTTCGACCTTGAGAGTGCCGATAGCCAGTTCTGACGTGGTGAGTCTGTGCGGGATCGTAAGATCACGGAAAGGACCGTCCAAACGCCCTTCAAATCGCCCATTGGCCACAGTCACACCACCGCCAAGCAATGCCGGATCGCGCATAACGGCAACAACATCAAAGCCATCAAACCGATTGCCCGCGAGATCAACTGCACCATTGCCGCGTGCGTCCAGGGAACTCGTTACAGCCGCCAGACGGCCATCGAATACGCTTTCTTCAAGCGTTCCCGTAATTGCGACAGACAGCGCAGCACCCAGCGCTCGATCGACCAACCCGCCATCGTTCAAGATCGGCGTGATCTGCCCAAGCAAGCTGTACTCACCTGCATCATTGGTCAGCTGGAAGGCGGCAACCCGCTGTCCGCCGCCTTCATCGATACTTGGCGGATACCGCGTCACAAGTGCATGGCCCAGCCAGCGGCTCCAAGTGCCATCGCCGATGATTTTGGCGTCATAGCCAGCATCAAGACCAGTTAGCCCAGCAATGACTCCGCCCGATGGTGCGACATAGTCGAGCTCGAGGTCAAACCGGTCTCCATCGGGCTCCGCATCAAGCAGCAGCGCGATCCGATCGTTATCGCCCAAAGTGCCGTCCAGTTCGACAAATGCCCGACCTGAGCGGATATCGACTTTTCCGGTTGCGTCGACACGTTGCGCATCTTCGGTGGCAATCCCCTCGGCAATGATTAGGTTTTCGATAGCCAGCGCATCCACGCGAATGTCGAAATCAGGCAGCAAAGGCGCATCCGGATCACCCGGCAACAGTTCAGGCAAACGCGAAAGTCGCCCACGCCGCGCAGTGATTTCGCGAACATCGATCCCGCTCCAGAACCACGCCAGCGGTCGCCAATCCAGCGTGACCTCAGGAATGGTCAGAAAGGCGCCGTTTGGGTCGCTCACCACCACATCTTGCAGCACAGAAGCGGCGTAGATGTCTCCTTCGATCCGGCCGACCTCGAAACGAAGTCCGGATGCAGGAGCGACCTGTGCGATCTGATCAGCGACGAAGCGCTTACCGATCGGAGAACTCAGGAACGCTGCAGCAAGCAGGAATGGCAAAGCAATGATCGCCAGCAACCAGCCGAGACGTTTCGCCCACCGGCGCTTACGTTGGCGCTCAGGCGGATCATCGGATGCTTCAACAGAATGTTCTGCCGCTTCAGCCATCAGAATGCCTGCCCCAGGCTGACATATACGGCGATTGGATTGTCGAACTCATCCGGATTCAATGGCACGCCTACGTCAACTCGGATCGGTCCAAAACTGGTTTTGTACCGGACGCCAATTCCGGCTCCGACGCGAATCACATTGAAGTCGGGAGTAGAACTGGTCGCAACCGATCCCGCATCGACGAACGGAACCACTTCGAGTGCGCCATCCAGCAACCCGGTTTCGATCCGGGCCTCAAGTGAAAATTCAACCAGTGAACGCCCGCCGACCGGCTCTCCTGTGGCATCACGCGGACCGATGGCCTGAAAGGCGTAACCTCGCACAGATCCACCACCGCCTGCATAAAGACGGCGCGATGGGGCGATCTCGAAAGTGTCAGCTCCGGCAATCGTAAGGAAATTGGCACGGCTTGCCACCACCGTGCTTCCGATTGACTGGTAGTAGCGGGCATCAACGCCGGTGCGGACGTAGAAGCTTGTCACACCACCTGATTCTGAAACGTCTGGCGCGATAGTGCCTGTCAGTCGAAAGCCGCGGGTTGGATCAAGCAGGTCATCGCTGTCATCGATGGTCGCGCGCGAGAACAGGCCGGCAATAAGATATTGTTCGCGCGGAGCCTCGGCGGCGACAAAAGTGGCATTGCGCTCGTCACTCCACAGTACTTCTGCGCCGACAGCCCAACTGACGGGCTTTTGAAAAAGCAGGTTGGAGACCTTTTCGAATGTGCCTCGCAGAGCGATCGTTCGGGCTTCGATCGCCTCGGTCTGAAGGTCACTGGCATATGCATCAACGGTTAGAACCTGATCGCGTGCGAGGAAATTGTTCCGCCGATACGTGATGCTGCCGAGCTGCTCTCGCGTTCCCAAAATGCCGCGAAGGCGCAACGCACCTTCCGGCGGAAAATGATTGCGATGCTCCCAGCTCGCCTCGAGCCGCACGCCTTCTTCCGTACCGTAACCGATTGCCCCGGCGATCGTACGCTGAGGCGCCTTTTCGAGCGATACGTCCAATGCGACTTCACCCGGCTGGTCGCCTTGCGGAGGCGCTATCTCGCGCGGTGCGATGGCAATGCTGGAAACAAGGCCGGTTGCTTGAATAGCACGGCGCAGGTCGACTTGAAGGCTGCGTTTGTAAGTCTCGCCTGCTTTGAATCGGGCAATCCGGGAGAGGTGTTTGCCGGAAAGGAAATCGGGCTGATCGCTGACAACTTCCGCGAACAAATATTTGCCACCCGGATCCACCGGCATTGTCAGATCGCCCTCTTGACGGGCATGATCGATCAGCAATTCCGGCTCATCAATGGTTGCAAAGGGATAGCCGCCCTCACCCAGCTCAACATCCAGCTCCGTTCGGCGTTCCACAATTCGATCGGCGTAGAGCGGATCGCCGCTCTGTATTGCGAATACATCGCGGAAGGTACCACCATCGGGATCGGCCAGAGAATTCAGCAATCCAAGATCTATCGCACCGAAGGCATATCGCTGACCGGGGACAATATCGTATCGAACCTGCGGCTCTCGAGCAGCAGCTTCAGAATCTCCGTTGCGCCGACCTCCCGAAAGCTGCCGCACCACTTCAGCATTGTAATATCCATAGGTTCGCAACGTTTCGAGCAAAAGGTCTTCATCGGCCCGCGCTCGCGCCGCAAGCTGTGGAAGCGTATCGCCATCTGACTCAAGCGATTCAATGTTGGATAGCGCGCTAAACCGCGCCACGAATTCGCTGCGTTCCGGAAACAGGCTCGCATCGAGCGGGAAAGCCAAGACTAGCTCATCGCTGATCTTCTGTTCGGCCAGGTCCGGTAGTTCGATCAGGTCCGGCGCATCAATCGCAACCAACGCGGTGACTTCCGGATCGGGTTCCAATGGGTCTGGCAAAATGACATCGTCGGGAATTGCGAGGTCGCTTGTGCCGGGTTCTTCGCTCCCCTCGACAACTTCCGCAACGGCCTCTTCAATCGTGTCAATTGGTGGATCGGAAGACTCCACATCTTCGGGTGCAGCAGGGACATTGGCTACTCCCTCGGCAGCCCAGCTTTCTGGATCTTCTACTGCGCTGTCGGGGATCAGGTCATCGAGCGTGCGAGGGGGTTCCTGCGCGGCAAGCAGGGCGCTGTGCGCGGCACAACAAGCCGCGAAAACAAAACCGAATTTACGCAAAAAGTACTAGCTCGCTGGAAGTTTGACCGGTTGGCCGTCTTTACCCGCTGCGCCGCTCATAGTTCCACCAAGTTTTTGTCGCGGAGCCGTCGCCGCAGCGATCAATCGGCTCTGTTCGTCGCAATCCATGCGTTGCCAACCCTCGCGAGTAAGGCGTTCAAGTGGGCGATAGCGCACCTTGTACTGCATGCGTGGGCTGCCTTCGACCCAGTAGCCAAGATAGACATAGGGTAGACCATCATGGCCCGCGCGAAGGATATGGTCGAGAATGATATAGTTGCCGAGCCCGGCACGCCCTTCATGCGATGGATCGTAAAACGAATAGATCATCGACAGGCCATCGCCTTGTCGATCGGTCAAGCAGGCACCAACCAGTTTACCTTGTGATCCGTCAGCGGTTGGCTCGCGGTACTCCACCAGTGTGCTGGTTACTGGAGTGTGCTCGACCATATCTGCATAATCGAGCTCATCCATCGCCGACATCCCACCATCAGGATGACGTACGCCGAGATACTTGGTTAGCAACTCAAACTGCTCATCAGTCGCCCATGGACGACATTCTGTCACCACAAGATCGGAATTGCGCTTGATATCGCGCTTTTGAGTGTTCGATGGCTTGAACTCGCGCGCAACGACACGCACCGAAACACAGGCCTGGCAATCAAGACAGCTTGGCCGGTATGCGACAGTTTGGCTCCGGCGGAAGCCAATTCGACCGAGCGCTTCATTCAGCTGATCTGCATGCGCACCCTTCAGCTCGGTGAACACCTTGCGTTCGCTACGCCCCGGTAAATAGGGGCAAGGCGCAGGGCTAGTCACAAAGAAACGGGGGAAGCGGATCGGGGCCGTCACAGGTCTGGCTGGTCCTCTAACTCGGAGAATCGACGATTGTGTTCTTAAGAGATTGTTATGCCTTCTCGCGCCCGTCGGTAAAAGACCCTTAACTATGAAACAGAGTGAATAATGGCTTAGTTTGCACAAATCGGCGCTGCGATTTGGACCGAATTGTACCGTTTGACTGGCCAGAACGCGTGCTGAAATCGCGGCTTCAGCTCCGATTCGGTCGCGCCTAATTCAGCTCCACGAGCTGAACCGCGTAGCCATTCTCACGCAACGACACGACCAGATTTTCGACTTGCTCTGCATCACGGGCTTCGCATTCGATGTCAGTGATCAGACCCTTGGCCGGCAATGTCGTAAAGATGCGCTGGTGGTAAATTTCGATGATGTTGACGTTGTGCGCGTCGAACAAACGCATGACCTTGAACAAGGCCCCCGGCCTGTCCTGCAGAGTCACGCGCAGCCGCGCCAACCGGCCTTGACGCGCAAGATCGCGCAGCAGGACGTTTGCCAGCAAGCGCGTGTCAATGTTCCCGCCGCAAAGAACCAGGCCGATAGTCTTACCTTTGAAGCGATCAGGGTTGCTCAAAACAGCGGCGAGACCTGCCGCTCCCGCGCCCTCAACCACAGTCTTTTCTATCTGCAGCAGCAGAGCGACCGCTTTCTCCAAATCCGGCTCATCGACCAGCAGAATATCATCTACCTTTTCCGCGATCACTTTGCTGGTGAAAGCGCCGGGTTTTTTGACCGCGATCCCTTCTGCGAGCGTGTCTCCGCCGCAATCGCGTTCTTCACCTTTTATTTTCGCAAACATGCTTGGGAATAGACCAGCCTGCACGCCGACAACTTCTATGTCAGGATTGGTGGCTCTGGACACGGTAGCCATGCCTGAAATGAGCCCGCCGCCGCCAATTGGCGTAACAAGGCAATCAAGATCCGGCTTCACATCAAGCATTTCAAGAGCAACTGTACCTTGCCCCGCTGCGACGTGAGGATCATCGAACGGATGAACGAAGGTCAATCCGCGCTCTTCTTCCAGCTGGCGTGCATGAGAATGCGCTTCGTCAAAGGTTTCGCCTTCCAGAACAACATTCCCGCCCACGCTTTCAGTCTGCATCACTTTCACAGTGGGCGTGGTACGCGGCATCACGATTGTGACGGGAACTCCGAGCCGGGTGCCGTGATAAGACAGGCCTTGTGAGTGATTGCCTGCTGAGGCCGCGATTACGCCTCGTTGCTTTTGCTCATCCGTGAGATGCAACAAAGCATTTAGCGCGCCGCGCTCCTTATAAGCCGCTGTGAACTGAAGGTTTTCGAACTTGAGCCAGATCTCTGCCCCAGTGATTTCAGATAAGGTAATCGAGTGCATCATCGGCGTCTTGACGACAGCGCCTTCAATTCGCGCTGCGGCAGCGCGAACATCATCGATAGTGAGGTCAGCCGAAGTGGCCGTCGAATCGTGCGAGATTACCGGGGCAGTGTGTGTGCTCATAGGCGCGCGGGATTAGGCGCTCTGCGAAGCAAGGGCAACGGCTCGAAGCAAATGTTGGTCTGTTGGCAAGCTCGCCTTTACTCACTAGGCCGCTGGCATGAGCGAGAGCAAACGAGTGGCATTTATCGGTTTGGGCGTAATGGGCGGCCCGATGACAGGGCATCTGGCCCGCGCGGGCCATAGCGTAACGGCCTATAACCGATCCTCCGAAAGAGCAGCAAAGTGGAAACAGCAATGGGATGATGAAGGGTTGGGCGTTCGCTTTGCCTCAACACCCGGTGAAGCATCTAAAGACGCTGAAATCGTCTTCACCTGTGTTGGCAACGATGAAGACCTGCTTGAGGTTACGACAGGCAGAAATGGTGTCTTCAGCACCATGAAACGTGATGCATTGCTCGTCGACCACACGACGGTTTCAGCGCGCATGGCGCGAATTAACGATGAAAAGGCTACAAGTCATGGAATACAGACAGTCGATGCACCTGTAAGCGGAGGACAGGCAGGTGCCGAAAACGGTCAGCTGGCGGTCATGTGCGGCGGGCCGGATGAAGCAATCGCGCGTGCTGAACCGGTGATGCAGTGTTACGCAAAGTCGATCGTGCATGTCGGCCCAACCGGATCGGGTCAGATTGCCAAAATGGCCAACCAGATGTGCATAGCCGGTGTTCTTGGTGGATTGTCCGAAGCCATCCGTCTGGCTCAGGCTGCCGGTCTTGACCTTGAAAAAACCTATCAGGCGATCTCAGGCGGCGCGGCCCAAAGCTGGCAAATGGACAATCGATGGTCGACGATGACGGCGGACGAATTTGATTTCGGCTTCGCAATCGACTGGATGCGCAAGGATTTGGCCTATGCTTTGGAAGAGGCCAAGGATTTGGGTCTGTCATCCCCGATAACCGCGCTCGTTGATCAGTTCTATGCCGAAGTTCAGGCCAATGGCGGCTCTCGCCATGACACCAGTGCTTTGATCACTCGGCTGCCCAAGCGAACCTAAAACTTGAGGACCAATATGAATCGCACGCTCACTTCCGCTCTGGCGGTATTCGCTGCGCTGACGGCTAATCCGGCCGCAGCAGATACGCTCGTCCACAATGTCGATGGGGTGACCATCGGCGAAGATGGAGAAGTACAGCGGTTCACAGGGATCGTGTTCGATGAGGAAGGACGAATAACCCAAGTACTTCAGCGCGGCGATGAGCACCCAGCAGATCTTGATTATGCTGTCGATGGCGAAGATAAGGTGATGCTGCCCGGCATGATTGATGCCCATGTTCACGTGATGCAGATCGGTTTTGGTGCGCTCACTCTCGACCTGTCCGATACAACGTCGCTTGAAGGCGCGCTTGCAAAGAT
Organism: Pseudomonadota bacterium; assembly: GCA_038526115.1. Taxonomy (GTDB): domain Bacteria; phylum Pseudomonadota; class Alphaproteobacteria; order Sphingomonadales; family Sphingomonadaceae; genus Erythrobacter. The sequence goes on from JBCBHD010000101.1 coordinate 7,867, forward strand.
CAAACAGTTTGCAGACGACAATCCGGGCCGCCCGTGGATTCTTGGGCGGGGCTGGAACCAAGAAAAATGGGGTCTAGGCCGCTTCCCGACAGCCGCCGAACTGGATTCGGTTGTGTCAGATCGCCCCGTTTGGCTCAGCCGAGTTGATGGCCATGCTGGCTGGGCGAATTCGGCTGCCTTGAAACTTGCTGGCGTGGACGCCGAAACTCCCGATCCGGAAGGTGGCCGAGTTATTCGCGACATCGATGGAAACGCGACCGGAGTCTTTGTTGATGCCGCAGAAGGCTACATCAACGCTGTAGTACCCGAACCCCGGCCAAAGGATCGCGATGCAGCGCTCGCCTTGGCGCAACGCATTCTGTTGGAAAACGGGATTACTGCCGTCGCCGATATGGGGACTTCGATTGAAGACTGGCAAACATTCCGGCGCGCAGGCGATCTGGGCCAATTAAAAGTCCGCATCATGTCTTACGCTACCAGTCCGGAGACGATGGAACTGATCGGAGGCCCTGGACCAACTCCCTGGCTTTATGAAGACAAGCTAAGGCTTAACGGGATCAAACTGTATCTGGACGGCGCTCTGGGCTCACGCGGCGCGATACTCAAAGAGCCATACCATGACGAGCCTGATACGCGTGGCTTACCTCTTTTGAGACCCGCACAATTGCGCAATCTGATGAGCCGCGCTGCGCTCGAAAACTTCCAGACAGCGGTTCATGCGATCGGCGACGCCGCCAACTCGGACGTGCTGATGGCGATCGAAGAACTTTCGGACACCTACAAAGGCGATCGTCGTTGGCGTATCGAGCACGCTCAAATCGTCGACCCCGATGAGTTGGCAGCATTCGGGCGTCACGGAGTTATCGCGTCGATGCAGCCGCTACATCAAACATCGGATCGCACTATGGCCGAAGCCCGATTGGGCCCTGATCGGCTCGGTGGTGCGTATGCATGGCGAAGCGTGCTCGAAGCAGGCGGAATGCTGGCATTCGGATCGGATGCCCCGGTGGAACCAGCCGATGCGTTCGCAGGAATAGCTGTCGCCATCAGCCGCACCGACGCAAACGGTGAACCATTCGGTGGCTGGAGAGCACAAGAAACGGTCAGTCGCGAAGCGGCTTTGAAAGCGTTCACGGCAGACGCGGCGTTTGCCGGGTTTGCGGATGGCCGATTCGGAAGGCTGATTCGCGGAGAGCGCGCGGACTTTATCCTGGTTGATCGAGATCCAATGCTTGCCTCTCCCAGCGACATTCGCGAAACACTCGTGTCAGAGGTTTGGGTGGGCGGCGAGCGCGTTATAGCACGGTAGACGCAGCTGACCTCTCGTCTCGGTACCCAGGAAGGACCGTGGTGGCGTTGTCCCAACACATGACTTTATGCCGTCCTAAGGAGTTGACCTTAGTCGCATTTCTCAGTGGGAATGTTCATGAAACAGTCATTGGAGTGTGCCAATAGCACGCTCGGACGGAGGGTTTTGTCCTGATGTTCGTTTATGAATCGCCTTGGCTGATTTTGTGCAACTGCACACAATTCGGCCATAAATGGCAGTTTGAAACCGATGCATTAAAGTCACAGCCCACGTAAAGTATTGATTTAAAACCATTCGATCGCCGCCCCTGATACACTATTTCACGAGATTTGGGGTTGCCACAAATGCAATGCTGGCCTATTCAGGTCGTCAACAGAGTTAAAAAAGAGCTCAATAGGAGACCACATAATGAAACTGCGTAACGTTGCTCTGGCCACTGCAGCCCTCTCGCTTGCTGCTGCACCGGCCGTCGCAGAAGCCTCGTTCGACCGTAGCTCGGCACCTGCCGAAGGCGAAAGCCTCGAAGGTGGTTCGGGCATCATCATCGCGATCCTGGCAGCTGCTGCCATCATCGCTGGTATCATCATCGCAGCCGATGGTGACGATGACGACGCTGTCAGCCCATAAGGCTCAGCTTCAACGAATTTCAAAGGGGTCCGCTAGCGGGCCCCTTTTTTTATGGCCA
>JBCBHD010000102.1:0-9840 GCA_038526115.1 Pseudomonadota bacterium
TAGACTTCAATTTCGCCAGATGCCGCCATTCCAGGACTTTCTTGGCAATCGGCGCACCTTCCCCGCCTAGCTTTTCCAAAGTGGATTGATCGGTCGAATACTGACCGCTCTTGCCTTTTCGCCCGCCTTTCAGTCCCATCTTGTCAAACAGGATCTCACCAAGCTGCTTCGGGCTGCCGACCGAGAATTCCTGCCCTGCTAATTCATGAATCTCGCGTTCCAGTCGCCCTGTTTCAGTCGCGAATTCCTCGGAAAGCTTGGCAAGTCGTGCGCGGTCTACCTTGATCCCTTCGCGTTCCATTCCCGCAACTACGGGAATGAGCGGGCGATCAACTCGGCCATAAATCTTGGTTCCGCCTTCTTCAGCTAACCTCGGTTTCAGATGATGGTAGAGCCGCCATGTGACATCAGCGTCTTCTGCAGCGTATTCGGTGGCGCGATCCAGCGGGACTTCGCCAAACGGAATCTGTTTTTTCCCGGACCCGCATACATCTTTGAAAGAGAGCGGGGTGTGACCGAGATGGCGCTCTGACAGTTCATCCATGCCGTGGCCGCCGCCCATGCCTTCACCTCGACCGGCATCCAGATCGAAGCTGATCACCATTGTGTCATCGATCGGGCTTACCAAGACTCCGTAACGTGCCAGCACATTCAGATCGTATTTGCCGTTCTGGAAAATCTTGATGACCGACTCATCTTCCATAAGGGGTTTCAGGGCCGCTATGGCTTCATCGCGATCCACCTGTTCCGGCTTTTCGGCCAACAGATCGGTGCCGCCATGATCCAGCGGGATATAGCAAGCGTCATTTGGTCCGAGCGCGAGACTGACTCCGACGAGATCGGCCTGCATGGCATCAAGCGATGATGTTTCTGTGTCGACTGCCACCAAGCGCGCTGCGATGGCGCGTGCGACCCAATTTTCGAGCCGATCTAACGTCTGAACTGTCTCATACGCGCTGCGATCAAGTTTTGGCATGTCCTGGATGGGTTGGCGATTGCCTTGTGCATCGCCTTTGTCACCCGCCTTCTCGGACTTTGCCGGATGGAGGTTGTTCGGCCGATCAGGACTGCCGGTTCCGGCACCAAGCCGTTTGAGAAGTGAAGTGAAGCCATGCTTCTCCAGAAATGCCGCCAGCGGCTCCTCCGGAGTCTTCGACAGCTTCATGTCTTCGATTGAAACGGGCAGGTCGCAGTCTTCTTTCAGGGTGACGAGCACACGGCTCATTTCCGCGTCCTCCCTGCCTTCGAGTAGGCGCTCTTTCAGCTTGGATTTCTTCATTTCCGGCGCGAAATCGAGCGCTGCTGTCAGCGAACCATGTTCCGCGATGAGCTTGCTCGCAGTCTTCGGTCCAACCCCATAGATTCCCGGAATATTGTCGACGCTGTCGCCCATCAGCGCCAGAACGTCGCCAACCAGTTCGGGAGCGACCCCGAACTTCTCCTCGACTTCTGGAATGTAGATCCGGGCACTCTTCATTGTGTCGAGCATATCGATGCGGCCGGTACCGTTGGGACCTTCTATCTCACCAACAAGCTGCATCAGATCCTTGTCTGACGAGACAATCGTAACATTCCAGCCTTGGCGTTGCGCTTCTCGAGCATAAGACGCGATGAGATCGTCTGCTTCCAGGCCCTGTTCCTCGATACATGGCAAGCTAAACGCACGTGTTGCATCACGGATCAGAGGGAATTGCGGGCGCAAGTCCTCAGGTGGCTCGGGACGATTGGCTTTGTACTCAGGGTAGATGTCGTTGCGGAAGCTCTTTGAATCCTTATCGAGTATGACAGCCAGATGGGTAGGGCCGTCGGCAGCATCGAGATCGTCAGCGAGCTTCCAGAGCATCGTCGTATAGCCAAAGACTGCGCCCACTGGCGTCCCTTCAGGATCGGTAAGAGGCGGTAGGCGATGGTAGGCGCGGAAGATGTAGGACGAGCCATCGACGAGATAGAGGTGCTGCTGAGACATGGTTGCGTGCTAGCATTGAGGCGAAGGCTGTGTAAGTCGCCTTGAGCCGCGTTTCACACCGTTGTGTGCCGCAATTCTGGCACTTTTCGACCACCGCATTGCTAAAATATGGCAAAAAAAGGGCAAAATTGGGGCTAATCGGCCTTATTCCTCTTGCAATGCCACAATCCCGCCATTATTAAGAATGGCAGAGTCGGGGGTCAGATACTCGGCTTCGGCGCTTCGATGGGATCGGATGCGCGGGATTAATTCGCTGAATAAGGATTTGATATTATGCGTAAGATCGTTCTTGCCGCTGCTGTTGCCACTTCGGCTCTGGGCCTCGCTGCTTGCGGCGAAACCGCTGACAAGGCTGGCGAAACTGTTGATGCCATGGCTGCAGACGCAACTTCTGTTGCTGAAGAAGGCGCTGCTGCTGTTGAAGGCGCTGCAGACGCAACCGTTGAAGGTGCAACCGATGCTGCTGAAGCAACCGGCGAAGCCGCTTCGGACGCTGCTGAAGCTGTAACCGAAGCTGCTGAAGGCGCTGCAGACGCAGCTGCTGACGCTGTTGACGGCGAGTAATTCGCTGCAACGTTCTCCATCAATGGGGAACTAGAAATTAGAAACGGGCGGTGCCGAAAGGTGCCGCCTTTTTCTTATGTTTGCCTGACCAATTCGGTGAGGCCACAATCAGCCGCCAGTTCGCGGCGCGTTGGTCCAGACCTGGCGATTTCGGGCCTTGGCGGCAAAACCATCGTAAAGTGCACGCGCAATCGCGGCGATCCGCGCTTCGCGCTTCCGCCTAGTGCCTTGCCCGGTCACATAGATCGCGACAGCAATAGCTCTCCCGTCTGCTGACTCGATAATGCCCACGTCGCTCGAAGTGTTGTTCAGCGAGCCTGTTTTGTGGCTAACCCTAGCGCTGGAAGGCATGTTAGCGACAATCCTTCGCTTGCCGGTGACAGTTCTGCTCATGGCTCCAAGGAGGACACGGCGGCTTTGATCGGAAAGAAAGTCTCCCCGATACAGTCCTTGTAGCAGTCTCACCATCGCATTGGGGGTGGCTGCGTCACGCGGATCGATCCAGGCGGCCGGATCGTACTCGCCGTCATCGCGCACCAGAGTGGCGATGTCGCGATCGATGCTGAAATCGTTGATGCCTTGTCTGCGCATCCAAGCGTTGACCTTGTCCGGCCCTCCGACTGCATCAAGCAGTGTATCGGTCGCCGGGTTGCTAGACCGGGTAATCATGATCTCGATCAAGTCGATCGCAGACATATATTTGCCCTTGCGCTTGGGTGCAGCGGGCGACGAGTACTTGGCCGAACGAACGGGGATAAGAAGCGGAAATTCGCTTGTGAGGGAATATTTGCCCTGCTCGACCATCTCCAAATAGGTCGCGGCAACCGCTATCTTGCTGGTCGAGGCCATCGGAAACAACTGGTCGCCGAGGACCATGATTTGTTCGCCAGTCGCTAGATCCATCGCAGCGACGCCTATCCGACCACTGTCTCCATTGGCCAGTTCAGCTATGCGTTGCTCGAAGCCATTGGCGTAAACCGCCTCATATGTTTGTGGGCTGCGGAGCTCTGTCCCAAGCGCGCTGTCAAAGCTCGCTTCGAGGTCATTCGTTTGTGCAGCGGCAGGGTTGGCCAGCAAAGCGAGGCCGGCAATGGCGGTGAAAGCGGAAGTCCAGCGTAAAGATGACATGTGTAAACAGTACTCTTTCAGGGTTACTCGCGACTTAACGAACAGAGTCTAGAGTCAGGCGATTCGCCGCGGCAAGCGCTCGATTCAGCGCGTGCGACAAAGTGTGCGGCGGAAGCGACCAGACTCATTATGAGCCAGACTAACCGGCACTCTTATGCAATCCACGCCCTACAGTTGCGTTCCCGTTTGCGAAAAATGAAACAATGTATCATCTTTTGGCGATCGGCGTTGCAAAGGAGCTTGACTGTGCATTTTCGGGCGTCAGTGTAGCGCGCAAACAACGACCATCAGGACCATCCCATGAAAATCAGAAACCCAGCCGTGCGTGGATCATGCGCTTTCGCCACCGCTTTGCTGCTCGGCAGCTCTACAATTGCCTTCGCTCAATCAGCTCCGCAGATTTTGCAGCCTGGTGCTCCTGGGCAAGCCAGCAAGGTTTTGACTGCCGATGAGGCGACGAAGCTGGCCAGTGCGAGTTATACAGACGCTGATGTTGTTTTCATGCAAGGCATGATCGTGCATCACCAGCAGGCTGTTGAGATGGCCAAACTGATCAAGGATCGCAGCAACACTGAAGAAATCGTTGCGATTGGCGGACGGATCGAAGCCAGCCAGGCTGATGAGATCAAGTTTATGAACGACTGGCTCTCTGAGCGCGGAGAGAAGACAGTCATGGTCGGCTCAGGCCATGAGGGCCACAACATGGGTGACCACTCCAATCACGCGATGGTCGATCATTCAACGATGAGCGGTATGGCCACGCCGGCCCAGATGGAAGCTCTGGCGGCTGCAGAAGGCACCGAGTTTGACAGGTTGTTTCTGACACTGATGATTGCGCACCACGAAGGTGCAATCGATATGGTCGATGAGCTGCTAAGCCAGCCCGGAAGTGCGGCGGACCCCATTCTGTATCGTTTCGTTGGCGATATCGACAACGATCAAAAAGCCGAAATCGATCGGATGGACACCCTGCTTGCCGGGCTCTCGCCCGATCCGCGTGCCTCACTGGCATCGGGATTCGACGATGCGGGTGAAGCCATTCTCAACCTGCGCAAAGTTGCCAGCCTTTCGAAGCCAGCAGGTTTCTTTGATCCAGAAAACCCTTCGGATTTGCGTGCGGCGGTGCCACCTCGCGAAAAAAGCGAGAATGAGCCTGAAGACGAAAGCAAAAACGAAGGCGAAGCAGCGGCAGTTCTCGCGAAAGCCAAGGCACTGGCTGAAGAAGCCGCTGCGCTCGCTGCAGCTATAGCCGAAGCTGAAGCGACTGATGAGAACTCACCGCGTGGCGAAGAAGAAAGCCTCACACAATTCGCGGAGCGTTCGCCACTTCTGGACTTTGCTAACACCGACATGGCGTTCTTTGACGACATCATGGTTGCGGGCAACTACCACGGCTTCAACATCTATAAACTTGGCAGTGATGGCGCGCCTGAACTTATGAGTTCGGTGGTCTGCCCTGGTGGACAGGGGGATGTCTCCGTAGTCGGTGACATCCTGGTGATGAGCGTCGAACAGACTCGTGGCCGTGTCGATTGCGGCCTGCAAGGTGTTCAGGAGGAGATAAGCGAAGAGCGTTTCCGCGGTCTGCGCATCTTCGACATATCCGACCTCACAGCTGTGAGACAGGTTGGCCAGGTTCAGACTTGTCGCGGAAGCCACACGCACTCGATTGTCAGCGCCGACGATGAGCGGATTGTGGTCTACAATTCCGGCACGTCGCGTGTGCGTGAGCAGGAAGAGCTGGAGCGGTGTGTCAACAATATCGCTGACTCCCGCACCGCCTTGTTCAGCATTGATGTCATCGAGATCCCACTAGACGATCCTTCGAAATCGCGCATCACCAGCTCGCCTCGTGTCTTCGCCGACAGCGAAACCGGAGAGATTGCCGGTCTCTGGAAAGGTGGAGATAGCGGTGATGGTACGCAGAATGCGCGCCGTACGGATCAGTGTCATGACATCACGGTCTTCCCATCCAAGAACCTCGCGGCTGGTGCGTGTTCGGGCAATGGGATCCTGATGGATATCTCTGATCCGCTTAACCCGGTGCGGATTGATGCCGTGTTCGACAAGGGCTTCGCCTATTGGCATTCGGCCACGTTCAACAATGATGGCACCAAAGTGATCTTCACCGATGAATGGGGTGGGGGCGGCCGTCCGCGTTGCCGTGCTTCTGACCCAATGACGTGGGGCGCCAACGCGATCTACGATATCGTTGAAGGCAAGCTTGAGTTTCGTAGCCACTACAAGATGCCGGGTCCGCAAAGCGACACCGAGAACTGCGTCGCACACAATGGTTCGATCATTCCGGTTCCGGGGCGCGATCTGTTCGTTCAATCCTGGTATCAGGGCGGCATCAGCGTGATGGACTTCACAGACAGTTCAAACCCGCAGGAGATTGCGTATTTTGATCGCGGAGCGATCAGCGAAGAGCAATTGGTAGTCGGAGGATACTGGTCATCCTATTGGTACAATGGCCGTATCTACGGTACCGAGATAACCCGAGGCATCGATGTTTTCGCACTCGAACCTAGCGAACATCTGACGGCAGCAGAAATTTCAGCGGCAGAAGAAGCTTCTTACGCGAACACGCGTTTCAACCCGCAGACTCAAACTCAAGTCACGTGGGATGCGGATGTGGTTGAAGCCGCAGAAGATAGCCGCAAAGGCGGCTGACCATACAGTCCGGAAAACGAAAGGGGCGAGGTAGCAAACGCTATCCCGCCCCTTTTTCGTTGTTCCTTGGAATAGCGATTAGGTTGCTTTGGCCGACGCGACCCACTGATCTACGCGCTGCTCCAGAATTGAAAGAGGCACTGCACCGCCACCCAGTACCGTGTCGTGGAACCCGCGAATGTCGAATTTGTCACCCAACGCTTTCTCGGCCTCAGCGCGCAACTCCTGAATGCGGATCATGCCGATCTTGTAAGACGTCGCCTGACCCGGCAGCACAAAATAGCGCCGCACTTCGGAACGGACAGTCGTTTCAGGCATCGGTGAGTTTTCCAAGAAGTAGGTGATTGCCTCCTGCTCACTCCATCCCTTCGAGTGGATGCCGGTGTCCACCACAAGCCGGATTGCGCGCCAGATCTCATTGGTCAGTCGTCCGAAATCGGAATAGGGATCTTCGTAGGCTCCCATCTCCTTGGCCAGCAGTTCCGAATAAAGCGCCCAGCCTTCGCCATAGGCTGAGATAAATCCGCCTTGAGAGCGAAATTGCGGCATATTGGGCAATTCCTGAGCAATCGAGACCTGCATGTGGTGGCCTGGATTGCCTTCGTGATAGGCGATGGCTTCCAGAACCGGGATCGGCATGGCGCGCATATCGGAAAGATGCGCGTAATAGATGCCGGGGCGTGTTCCATCGGGTGTGCCTGCGCGATAGTGCTGCGCGGCGCCGTCCTGCTCGCGGAAAGGCTCGACCCGGCGAACTTCCAGCGGTGCTTTGGGCAGTGTCCCAAAGTATTCCGGCAGTTTGGCGGTCAGTGAATCGATGTGGCCTTTGGCCCGATCAATGTAGGCCTGCGCACCGGCGTCATCGTCGGAGAAGAAGAACTGATCGTCTTCACGGGTGAAAGCGAAGAAATCGGTCAGGCTTCCTTCAAATTCCACCTGATCTTTGATCGCCTCCATCTCCGCTCGAATTCGGGCGACTTCTGCCAATCCTTTTTCATGAATCTCATCGGCCGTCAGTTCGGTCGTGGTCATCAATCCCAGACGGTAGTTATAAAAGTCGGTCCCGTTATCGAGAGTACTGACACCTTGAGCCTGTTCGCTGGTGTTCGCGCGATCTTCTGTGAACCAGTCTATTACTCGCTTGTAGGCCGGGGCCATTTGCGTGGTCAGCGCCGCTCTGGCCTCTTCACGCAAATCGTCTGCCCGGTCTTCGGTAATCGTGCCTTCTTCAACCAGTTTGGTTAGATGGCCTTCGCTCGCTTTCCAGAGCGCTGAAGGTTCGCCGCCATCATCGAATGGTGCGCCGCTGATTAGTTTTCCTGATTCCTCGATCACCGCGTCGTAAGCGAAGCGAGGCGGGCGTGTGCCAGCTGCAGCGTTGGTTTTGGCACGATCAAGCAACTGGTCCATTGCTGTGCCAATGCCGCCAAGGCGTGCGATGAAAGCGGTCATATCGCTCTCACTTTCAACCTTGTGCTGGGTCAATAGAAAGCTAGGCAAGCCCGTGTGCAACCCATTCATCTGGGTCAGAATGTATTCCTGTTCGCGATAGCCAGCAGCGGCTTCTGCCTGATCTTTGCGGAACTGCCACATATCCCAAGAAAGCTTGGCCTCATCGGATAGTTCTTCGTAGTCGAAGTTTGCTTCCATCTCGGCTGTGCTTTTCTGCCACCATTCGACTTGCGCTTGTGCAGCCTCAACTGTGAAATCATCGATCTTGTCGTAGTCCGTTTTCATTCCCAGCGCAGTTTGCCGAAGGGGGCTGAACTTCAGCTCTTCTGCAAACTTCGCTTCAAACCATGTGTTGAGGCATTCTGTCTGGGTTGTGCTGCACTCGAGGGTCGCGATGGTGGGGTTGGTGAGCGCCTCACATCCGGTGAGCGCAACGGAGGCCAGAAGGATGGCGGCAAGTTTCGTCTTCACGTGGGTCCCTTTCTCAACTCTTCGCATCTTCATGCGACAGCAAAGCTGGAAAGGGAAGCCGTGGAATCGATGAACGAGAAACCCCGGAAGACGGGCGTCCTCCGGGGCTCTCTTGGTGTGGCGCAGCGATTAGGCTCAACCGGCATTGCCGGAGTTTTCAAGCTTGTGAGCCTTCAGTTCTTTCTTCGACAACTGCTTCATTGATCGGACCGCCCAAGCGCCATGATCTTTCCAGGCTTCCGTTCGAAGATCATGCCTCAGCTTGTCGTCGCAACATTCAGGGCGCTGATTGAGAAGAATCTCAAACCAGATGCCCTTGCGCCGCAACAGAACGTGGTCATGCGCCAGGCGACGAAAATCATCGTGCGGACCCAGATCATACTCGCCAAGCCAGATTGATCGGTATCGCTTTTGCTTGATGCCAAAGCGACGTCGAAGAGCGGCAGTCTCTTTTATGCGCCCATCAATGGGATCGACATAAAGGTCAGGCCAGCCCCACGCATCATCAAGCGTTCGAACGCTGCCCCAACGCCCCTGACCAAGCCACCTGCCATTCGCATCAATGTGGATCTTCACCATGATGAAGTCTTCGAGATGTTCTCGAATGTGCATCTTCACTGTGCTGCCCGTATCGAGATGCTCGCAGATCTCGCTGAAGACATCATCCCATTTCCTGCCGCGTTGCTTTGTCAGAAAGCGTTCCAGGGGTGCGAGATTTTCGTTCAGCGATTTGGTGTAGGGCGTCGCCTCCCAAGCATGGCGTTTGTGTCCGATGAACTTGATGTTCTTGTCCGTTTTCCTTTTTAGCTTGGCAGCCCGTGCGTGGCTTGATCCCCAACGAGGACGTTCCACGACGACCTTGAACATATCAGCACGCATGATCTGCCTCCTTCGCAATGAAGACAGCGGCACGGGCTGAAACGAATTTGAATGTGGTGATCGGCGGGATTGATCCCCGACCCGATCGAAGAATTACGCGAGCAAACTCGCGTAAATGAGGATTGCCCATGAGAATTGTTCCTGCTTGGCAAATGAAATTGAAGTGAATGTTGGTGAGGCAGGTGTGGTCAGCATCGTTCACTCCTTTCTTTGCATTGGAACAACTGATCGGCGGCGCCACTAGACTGGAACTTCGTTGCAATCAAGTCTGCAACCTTCGTGGCAGAATCTCTGAGGCATGAAAAAGCCCCGCCGGATCGCTCCGACGGGGCTCATTGTAAGCGTTTGGATGCGCGGGATTAGAAGCCCATGCCGCCACCCATGCCGCCCATGCCGCCCATATCGGGCATTGGCGGGCCGCCTGCGGCTTTGTCTTCTGGAGCGTCAGTGATCGCCGCTTCGGTGGTGATCAGCAGTCCGGCAACTGACGCTGCGTCCTGCAAAGCGGTGCGAACGACCTTGGTCGGGTCAATCACGCCGGCATCAACAAGGTTCTCATAGGTATCGGTCGCAGCGTTGAAGCCTTGCGTCTCATCGCCTTCACGCAGCAGATTGCCAGAGACAACCGCGCCATCGTGACCGGCGTTCTGAGCGATCTGACGAACCGGGGCGAGGATCGCGCGACGCACGATATCCATGCCGCGGGT
>JBCBHD010000103.1:0-9780 GCA_038526115.1 Pseudomonadota bacterium
GAATGACTTGACCCTTTCGGGTGGCAATCATCAGCGGCTTGCCTGGCTTAATCGCTACTTTCCAAAATGCGATTTCCGCACCCCATCTTTTCAGCGCATCCTGAACCAGGTCATGATCACCAACTGATGCTCCGCCTGATGTGATAAGCAAATCTGCGTTTTCGGCTTCCGCCAAGGCTGCTGCTAATGCTCCGTGATCGTCTCCCACCGGCCCGAGACGAACAGTTTCGCACCCCAATGAGCGGACCATCGCGGCTATCATCGCCCCATTACTGGCCGGGATCTGATGGGGTTCCATGTTCGTAGGATCAGCAGCCAGTTCGTCACCGCTGTCGAGGATTGCAACCGTGGGCGGGCGCAACACTTCTAGCTGCGCATATCCAGCTGAAAGTGCCAGAGCGATCTGTCCCGGTCCGATCTTTGTGTTTGCGGTAAGCACTGTGTCGCCGAGCTTAAAGTCGAACCCATACGGGCGAATGTGGCGCGGCGAGGCCTGATCGCTTTCTGCCAATTGGTCTCCGACAAGCTCGGCATCTTCTTTGAGCAGAATTCTGTCACCCACCGGAGGCACTTTTGCGCCTGTCGAAATCCGGATCGCTTGCTTGGGATGCAGGACACCATCAAAGGCATGTCCAGCGCGCGATTCTCCGATGACAGTCCAGGGGCCAGGGCCGCAGACCGCAAATCCGTCCATCGCCGACAAGTTGGCGGGGGGTTGTGTTCTCTTCGCAGTCAGATCGTTTGCCAAATATCGGCCAATGGCATCTTCCACCAGCACGGTTTCCATTGGCATCCTCGGCGCAAGGTCCAGCAACTTTGCCTGCGCTTCTTCCAAGGTCAGCATGGCACTCATCCTGCCGGAGCCTTCCAGACGCCAGATTTCCCACCACGCTTTTCCAGCAAGCGCACATTGCCGATGACCATGCCTTTGTCGATCGCCTTGGCCATGTCGTAAACTGTCAGCAAAGCAGTGGAAGCGGCAACCATTGCCTCCATCTCGACCCCGGTCTTTCCCGCGAGAGAAGCGGTGGCGATTGCGCGTATGCCGGTTTCTTCAAAAGCAAATTCGACTGTCACTGCTTCAAGGCCAAGCGGGTGGCAAAGCGGGATCAGCTCGCCAGTTCGCTTTGCAGCCATGATCCCGGCGATGCGGGCAGTACCTAGCACATCGCCTTTTGGCGCATCGCCCGCCTTGATGGCAGCGAGAGCCTCTGCAGACATGGTGATGACCCCACTGGCGATAGCAATTCGCTGTGTTTCAGCCTTCCCGCCTACGTCCACCATGCGGGCGGCGCCGTCATCACTCAGATGTGTAAGGTCATTCATAATCAGTGCCTTAGTCGAGACATGGACCGCATGTTACACGGTCCAGGGGAAAGAAACTGGCTTCGCGATGCGAAACGGCAAGCCTGGCACCAATTAAACAGAGCCAATCAGTGTGCTGTATGTGCGGCTTCCAATCCATTCCTGACACCTGCCAGAATAGCGAGCTGTAGGACAGAAGCGCCAACGGCCCGTGGTCCGTTCAACCTTGCAGCAAAGTGCGGGTCGCGGTTGCCATATCATTCTGGCGCATCAGGCTTTCCCCAACCAGGAAGGTGCGAACGCCCGAAGCTTCCAAACGCTGCAGATCACGATGCGTGTTGATCCCGCTTTCGCCAACAATCAGCGAACCATCTGGCGCAAACTTTGCGAGCCGCTCCGTGGTTTCAAGCGAAGTCGTGAATGTCTTCAAGTCGCGGTTGTTCACGCCAATCAGCTTGGATTTGAGCTGAGTGGCGGCGCGTTCCAGTTCGGCTTCATTATGGACTTCCACCAGGACATCCATTTCCTGTTCTCGTGCAGAAGCTTCGATCTCAACCATCAACGAATCTTCTAGTGCTGCAACGATTATCAGGATGGCATCCGCACCGATCGAGCGTGCTTCGAGGCATTGCCAGGGATCGACCATAAAGTCCTTGCGCAAAACGGGGAGGGCGCAGGCCTGGCGAGCCTCCACGAGAAAGTCCTCGTGCCCCTGAAAGTATGGCGCATCGGTGAGAACCGAAAGGCAAGTTGCGCCGCCAGCTTCGTAGTCTTGAGCATGCTGTGAGGGGCGGAAGTCTTCGCGGATCACACCCTTCGATGGGCTGGCGCGCTTGATTTCCGCGATGAGACCAAACCCATCGCGAGCAGCACGGCGCAACGACGCTTCAAATCCGCGGGGCCTGGAATGTTCGTTGGCTGCGGATTCAAGATCGGCAATCGAAGTTGTCGATTTGCGCTCTTCAAGTTCCGTGCGCTTGGTTGCGCAGATTTCATCAAGCTTGTTCATTGCCTCACTTCGCCATTTCAACCCAGCTTTCGAGCAGTTTCATGGCCCGCCCGGAATCGATGGCCTCAGCCGCCATTGCGGCACGGTCCGTCCAGCTTTCGCCTCTGCGCGCAACGACAAGTGCACCAGCAGCGTTGAACAGCACAGCATCGCGATACGGACCGCGCGAGCCAGTCAACAGCGCTTTCAAGGCCGCGGCATTGTGCGTAGCATCATCGCCTCGAATGGCTTCGATCGGAGCGACCGGAACGCCAACATCAGAAGGGTGCAGTCGCTGCATTTCAAAGCTGTTGCCCGTGACGACCGCGACTTCGCTCCCTCCTGCGAGGCTAAGTTCGTCCAGACCTTCGTCTCCAGAAACGATCAACGAACGACCGGTCCCCAGCTTCACCATCGCCCCTGCATAGATCGGGACATAAGCAGGTCTGGCTATACCGATGAGCTGACTCTTGACCTTCGCCGGATTGGAAAGCGGACCCATGAGGTTGAATATCGTGCGCTTTCCGATCTTCTTTCGGATGGGCTGTATCCGCCCCATCGCCGGATGATGGTTCTTGGCGAAAAGGAAACAGATACCGATTTCAGCCAGCGTCTTCTCGGCTGTCTTCCCGGCTGCGTCCATGTCCAGACCCAGGGCTTCCAGCGTGTCTGCGGCACCGGCTTTTGAAGAGGCAGCGCGGTTCCCGTGTTTGGCCACGGGTATACCGCAAGCGGCAACCACCAGGCTGACGGCTGTCGATACATTCAAAGTGTGGTGTCCATCACCACCCGTTCCGCAAACATCGATAGCATCATCCGGCGCAGCGATCGGGATGAGACGTGCTCGCAATGCTCTCGCCGCGCCTGCGATTTCGTTTGAGGTTTCGCCGCGCTCTGAAAGCGCGACAAGAAACGCTTCGATCTCGTCATCGGTAGCTTTGCCATCCAGCAACGCGCCGAATGCGGTTTCTGCTTCGATCTCGTTCAGAGGATTGGTGACGTCGGGAAGAGTGCTCATGCTGTGAGCCTTTCCGGCATTGCTGCATCGATCCCACAAAGTCTCAGGAAGTTCGCAAGCAATGCATGGCCATGCTCGGTGGCGATGCTCTCAGGATGGAACTGCACGCCATGGATCGGCAGCGTTTCGTGCCGGTATCCCATAACGCTGGAGTGATCGCCTCCGGGTGTTTCTGCATGCGCGTTGGCGATCAGTGTGTCAGGGGCGTCGACCACTTCAAGGCTGTGATAGCGGGTC
This sequence comes from Pseudomonadota bacterium, assembly GCA_038526115.1. Taxonomy (GTDB): domain Bacteria; phylum Pseudomonadota; class Alphaproteobacteria; order Sphingomonadales; family Sphingomonadaceae; genus Erythrobacter. Next base: position 3,549 of record JBCBHD010000103.1, read on the forward strand.
GCCGTGAAAGGTGAGGGCAGCCCTGAGAACATGCCAGTACCATCATGCGTAACCGGAGAAGTCTTGCCGTGCATCAAGCCGCCGCGCACGACTGACCCACCAAAATGCTGCCCGATGGATTGGTGGCCCAGACACACGCCGAGCAACGGTTTTTCCGCGTCCGCACAGGCGTCGACCAGATCCAGGCTTATGCCTGCTTCGTTTGGTGTGCAGGGACCGGGAGAAATCAGAAAGCCTGCCGCGTTGGTGGCAATCGCATCTGCCGCTGAGAGCGCATCATTGCGTTCAACCCGCACTTCGGCCCCGAGCTCCATCAGGTAGTGGACGAGGTTGAATGTGAAGCTGTCGTAATTGTCGATGACCAGGATCATGCGATTAGCTCTTTCGCGCCAGCTTGTCGGTCGCTCTGACAAGACCATCAATAATGCCCGGTTCGCTCGCCGAATGGCCGGCATCGTGGACAATCCAAAGCTCCGCTTCGGGTAGGGCTTTCTTCAGCTCCCACGCCGCGCGCGGCGGAGTGCAAATGTCGTGGCGGCCCTGAACGATAATCGTCGGGATGTGCTTGATCTTACCGACATCGCGCAGCAATTGCGCCTCTTCTAGGAAGAAATCCTCCATGAAAAACTTTGCGCAAATCCGTGCGAACGGAACGGCTTTTGATGGATCTGCAAATTCTTCCATCAGACCATCATTCGGGAGCAACGTCGCAACCGATCCTTCCCACAACGACCATTGCTTGGCCGCAGCGAGGCGGGTTGCTTCATCATCGCTGGTTAGGCGCGCATAATACGCAGCAACCAGATCACGCCGTTCGTCCTCCGGGATCAGTCCGGTGAAACTGTCCCATTGTTCGGCCATGATTTCGCTCGCGCCGAAACGATAGAGCCAGCCTTTTTCTTTCTGGCGGGCCAGAAAGATGCCGCGCAAGATGATCTCTGTGGTGCGGTCCGGATGGGCTTGTGAGTAGGCCAGTGCCAATGTCGCGCCCCAGCTGCCGCCGAACACCTGCCAAGCCTCATGTCCGCACATTTCCCGCAGCCGCTCGATATCGGCAACGATACGGCCTGTGTCATTGTGTTCGAGTTCTGCAAAAGGCAATGACTGGCCGCAGCCACGCTGATCGAACAGCAAGACATCATACAACTCAGGATCCCACTGGCGCCGGTGCGATGGCGCCATACCGCCGCCAGGTCCGCCATGAAGAAAAACTGCCGGCTTTGCACCGGGAGTTCCGACGCGTTCATAATAAAGCTGATGGCCTTCTCCGACATCGAGCATGCCGGTTTCGTAGGGCTCAATCTCCGGATAGAGCGTGCGTTCGTAGGTCAGCGTCATTGCCTATTCTCCACCACCAAGATGGGGCCGATGATACCGCGATCGAGCCTGTCACTCGCCGGATCCCAAAGCGATGAGACATTCCCGTCGAGGAACAGGGCATTCTTCACCTTCAATTCGTCACGATAGAACCGCGCCAACTGGCCAAAGCTCAGCGTTGCGTTGGAGATCACGAAATGCGCTTTGCCATCGTCGCTTACTCCAACCCCGTTCCGCACGGCGCGTGATGGCCCGTTATCCTGAATGTCCGGGTGCATCTTGCCATCGATGACCAGCATAGGTCCGGACTGCGTGCCAAAGCGAGGGCGATCGCGAACCGTGGAATAGAACTGATCTGCAGATAGCACCCGCCATGTGCCCCCGGTTCCAAAGAAAACGCCATTGGGCTTCATATGAAAGTTGCCCGGACCATCGGCGCGGTTCAGTTCTTTTTGGCGGTCGCCATTCTCGACATAATAGCCGATGGGCTTTGCATCATCACCATACATCCCTGCGTTCATTGCGAATGCAATTGTCTGTTTGTCTACGGTCTCGGCAAAGGCAGAAAGCGATCGAAACGGTCCGCTGCCGGGCTGGCTCAACCTGGTGGTAATGCGATGCTTGGAGGGATCAGCTATGCAGTGAGTCAGGGATACGCCTTCAAACGTCTTGGCTGCACAAGCTGAGGCAATTGCAGGTTCTTCCGGCGCTGCTTCTGCTTCAGCTGTCTCGACGATCTCTGCTGTTCCCGAATTCTCTCCCAGCTCGGTCCGAACGATCGGTTCACCAGCCGGTTGCTCGTTACACGCTGCCAACGCAGCTGTTGCCGCGGCGAGAACTAAAATCCGTTTCATTGCCCAAACCCTGGTTCACTGGCGACACGTACCGCTTCTTTGGCAGCGGCAATCAATGCTCCGGCTTTTGCTTTGCATTCGGCAAGCTCATATTCGGGATCGCTGTCCGCGACTATACCTGCGCCAGCTTGCACGTGCATCGTGCCATCTTTCACAACAGCGGTGCGCAAGACGATGCAGGAATCCACCGATCCATCCGGTGCGAAATATCCCACCCCACCGGCATAAGCTCCGCGTGTTTCCGGTTCCAGCTCAGCGATGATCTCGCACGCTCGCACTTTGGGAGCTCCGGAAACGGTTCCGGCGGGAAATCCTGCGAACAAGGCATCAATAGCATCGCGATTATCGGCCAGATGACCCACGACATTGCTGACGATATGCATCACATGGCTGTAACGTTCGACAGTGAAGCTGTCCGTCACTTCGACGCTGCCACGCGCAGCGACACGGCCAACATCGTTACGGCCGAGATCCAGTAACATCAGATGTTCGGCGCGTTCTTTGGGATCGGCCAACAGGCTAGCTTCATTCGCTCTGTCTTCGACAGGACCAGCACCGCGCGGGCGCGTTCCGGCAATGGGGCGGATAGTGACTTCTCCATCGCGAACCCGGACGAGAATCTCCGGACTGGAGCCGACAATCGCAAAACCGGGGAGGTCGAGGAAATACAGGAATGGCGAAGGGTTTATTCGCCGTAACGCGCGATACAGCGCAAGCGGCGGAAGCTCGAATGGACAAGCGAAACGCTGAGCCAGGACCACCTGAAAAATATCACCGGCCAGGATGTAGTCTTTCGCTTTTGCCACCATCGCCCGGTATTCCTCACCAGGCATCACCGGAGCCAGTTCAGGCTCTGCATCAAAGCCTGCCAGACGCGGTTCTGGCGGAAGTTGCCCGCTCAATGCCCGCAGCGTTTCATCGATCCGCTCCGCGGCCATTTCGATCGCTGCATCAGGATCGTCCGCCTCCCAAATGGGCGTGATGCAAAACAGATCATCTGTCAGTTCATCGAACACAAGGATGATCGTCGGGCGCACGAACAGCATATCCGGAAGCTGCAGATCGCTGCCTTCTGCCCTTGGAAGCGTTTCAACCAGACCAATCGTTTCGTACCCAAAGTATCCGACAAGGCAGGGAAGGGCAGGGGTTGGCAAGCCTTCAGGCAAGTCAATAAGGCATGAGGAGGCGAGCGCTCTAAGCTCCGCCATCGCATCGCCCGCGCAAGCTCGAAACGCTGCTCGGTCATCACGCCAGGCAGGATTGATTTCCGCGGAAGTCTCGCTCGCTCGAAAAACCAGATCGGGATCAAGCCCAAGCATGCTGTAGCGTGCTCGCACTTCGCCGCCTTCGACAGATTCGAGCAGGAAGTCGCCGCGGCCCGACTTAATCAATCGCCGGGCGGCACCGACCGGGGTTTCGCTGTCGGCAATCGTCTTGCGCCAAACCAGAGCGGGCCGACCGGAGCGAAGCGCAGCACTGGCGCTGGCCGCATTTTCAGGCAACGCGGTGGTGTGGGATGATTCCGTCATAGGTTGAGTGCGCTGATCCGGATCAGGTTTCACCAGACAGCTGCTTACGCACCGCTTCGATCGCGGCAGCGTTCTCTTCAACTCCGATCTCTCTGCGGATCGCGGTTGTCAGCTGGTCGGTGTATTCGTTGATCAATGCAGGAGCGAGTTGCTGGCGTGTCTGGGCCAGAACCGGGCTATCCTCGGGAAGGGGCTCCGCCGTGATTTCATCAAGATCGACAATGTACCACCCGATATCGTTTGGCGCTTCGAGCAGTTTGGTCGATCCTTCTGCCATGCTGAACAGCAGGACAAGCGGTGCAGGAACATTACGATTTTGCTGCGCCATCAATTGGCGGCGTTCCAGATCAATACGTTCGATGCCGGGAAATGGCTTGTCTTCACCATCCAGAGCGGCGCTCAGGGTTGTATCGCCACGAACTGCACTGAGAACACGATCCGCGCTCTCACGGGCCAGACGGCTTCCTTCGAACAGTCGCCAGCCAACAATCACTTGGTCGCGAATTTCGGCAAGCGGCGGCGCGGCAGATTCGGTGATCTGTGCCACGTCGAACACGATGAATTGCGTTCCGGGGACGACTTCAGCCAATTGTGGCTCGCTTTCTTCCATTTGGAAGGCGGTTTCGAGCGTGCTGAACAGAGCAGGAGTTGGTTCAAGCTGGCCTTCGCCAAACACTTGTCCATTCGCGAGCAATTGCGGCGTTGTCGTCAACTCAAGGTCATACGCTTCGGCAACCTCCACCAGCGCGGTGCCACCATCGACTTCTTCTTCGATGCGAGCGCTGAGATCAGCGAGGGCAGCAGCGCGCTTTTCCCCTTCGATCTGCTCAGCGAGTTCGGCAGTTGCCTGTTCCAATGTTCGCGCGGGCGTGCGGGTTATGTTGTCGATCCGCGCTATGTAGAAGCCCAGCGCACTGCGCGCTGGATCGGCGACCTGGCCACGCTCAGCTGCAAAGACAGCAGCAGCGACTGCCGCGCTGGTGGAGGATTCCAACTGGTCGCGGCTCTGGTTTTCCACACTTGTGACGTTGAAGCCGGCGGCCTGAGCGGCAGCTTCGAGAGATTCCCCACCACGAACACGAGCGATGATGGCGTCTGCGGCATCTTGAGTGGGAACCACGAAGGAAGACACGCTGCGGGTTTCCTGAGCTGCGAAGCGCGCCGGTTCTGCGTCGTAGCGTGCTTTGATTTCAGCCGGAGTAGGGGTGACGTTCGAATTCAGGGTATCGGCCCCAAAGGTCGCAAATCGAATGACGCGACGTTCTGGCCTGACATAGCGATTGCGATTTTCTGTGTAGAAAGCCTGCAACTGCTCATCTGTAGGATCACCCTCGGGAGCGAATGCCTGGCTCGGTATAAGCGCAATCTCACCTTTGCGACGTTCAAGAACGAGAGCGGCGTACTGATTGGCAACCTTGGCTGGCATCTGCGGAACGGCGAAAGCCGGGATCAACAGCTGCTGGGCCAGCAATCCATCAGACAGGTCACGTCGAAGCACAGAATCGGTGATTCCCTGGCGGCTGAGTGCAAATTGATATGTTTCCTGATCAAATTCCCCGTTCACTCCCCGAAATGCGGGGATTTGCAGGATTTCACTGTTCACCAAGTTTTCGCCAGCGCGCAGGCCATATTTTTCCGCATAGGCGCCAATCGCATACCGTTCGATCAACTGATCCAGAACCTCATCAAACCCACCCTGTTCGATGAACGCAGGCATCGTAATTGTAGGGTTTTCACCGCGCACTTGCTGCAAGGCGGAATTGGCGCTGCTGGCCAGTTCCGATGTGCTGATTCTGTCATCTCCGACCAGCGCGACCCGGTCGCCACCGGACACCCCGCCGAAGGTCCCGCCAGTGATATCAGCGGCTGCGAACGCCAAAGCGATGAGCGCAATAAACATGAAGGTGATGGCCAAGCCGATCTTCGACTGGAAAAACTTGCGAAAACCCGAAATCATATCTGTGCCTAAAATCCCGCAGAGAAAATGGCTGTAAGCCGCCAATTCTGTGACTGGTGCAAAACCAACCGTGAATGACGGCGCTTTATATACCCTGCGACCTCCCGGCAACAGGTAGCCAAGGCTTTTGACTGCAAACGTTTCCTCGGCTAGCGGACGCCGCCCCCTGACCCTACATCGGGTCGAGATTCGATACCTCTCAGGAAAACAGCATGGCCCAGCGGCCCTACATCGTTGGAAATTGGAAAATGCATGGCACTCGCGCTATGCTTTCAGAAGCACGTGCGATTGATCGTGCGGCGCAGCGCCACATGAAAGTGGAGGTTGCCATTGCGCCGCCTTACACTCTGATCCACCCGGTTCATCGCGAAGCCGAGCAGATTGTGGTTGGCGCGCAGGATTGTCACGAAGAGGCGGAAGGCGCTCACACGGGAGATATCTCGGCAGCCATGCTGGCTGATGCGGGCGCCAAGTTTGTGATCCTCGGCCATAGCGAGCGACGCGAGAATCACGGCGAAAAGGACGCTCAGATCAGAGCAAAAGCCGAAGCAGCCCTGGCTGCCGGACTTCGCGTG
>JBCBHD010000104.1:0-9759 GCA_038526115.1 Pseudomonadota bacterium
TGTGCAGATTATCGAAGCCGACAGTGAGCAACGCACAATAAAGGCGGATCGCGCGGCGCAAGCGCTGGCGGATCAAGATCTGGTGCGCTCTGTGCGCGTCGTTCCCGAAGCGGAAATGAGCGAGTTGCTTGAGCCGTGGCTGGGCGAGGGTGCTAACAGCGAAGATCTGCCTATCCCGGCATTGATCGACGTAGAATTGTCGCGCCAAGCGGCGACCGGAGAAATCGCAGCTCTGCAGGATTATCTTCAGGAAACCGTTCCTGAAGCGAGGGTTGATGCGCAATCGGATTGGTTGCGCCCGGTCTACGATGCCCTTTCGGCTCTGCAATATCTCGCGTTAGCTCTTATTGCTCTGGTGGCTTTCGCCACTGCGGCAGCAGTTTCGCTTGCGGCGAGAAGTGCGTTTTCGAACCATAGCGATACGGTCGAGATTATACACCTGCTCGGCGGAACAGATGCGCAGCTGACCGGGATATTCCAGCGTGCGGTTGTGCGTGATGCCGCCTTTGGCGCGATAGTCGGATTGCTTTTGGGCTTGGCCGCTGTGTGGCTTCTGGGGCAGCAGTTCGGCCAGCTGGACAGCGGGATGATCGCAGGAGGCGGTCTATCGTGGCTGGATTGGCTCGTGATCGGAACGATACCGCTTGGAGGAATAGTGCTGGCTCTTTTGACCGGACGTCTGACGATTGCCATTGCGCTCAGGAAGATGCTGTGAGGGCCAGACCATGATCCGATACGGCTTTGCAGGAATATTCCTGATCTGGGTGCTGGGCTTCTTGTGGTTCACCGGCTTTCTGCCGCAGCCCGCTGATGAGCAGACCACCGATGTGGTCATCGTGCCGACTGGCGGCGCTGGTCGAATCGCGCAGGGCCTGAAAGTCCTCGACGAAGGCTTGGCAGAGCAAATGCTGGTGAGCGGAGTCGATCCGGAAGTCACGCCGGAGGAATTCGCAGTCGAGTTCGAGGTGGATGAAGCGCAGATGGAATGCTGCGTCACTCTGGGTTTCGCAGCAGTCGATACCCGCTCGAACGCAGCTGAAACGGCGCAATGGGTCGAAGACAATGACGTAACTTCGCTGCGATTGGTAACAACCGACTGGCATATGCGCCGCGCTGCAGGGGAGCTTGATCGTGCGCTGCCCGCAAATGTGACGGTGGTGCGCGATGCGGTGCCATCAGAACCAAGCATGGCGAGCCTGTTTCTCGAATATCACAAGCTGCTCGCCAGCTGGATAGCAGGCCTTCTGGGTTTCTGAGGTAAGCCGTGTCGATCCTTCGCAGCCTTGCATTCTACCTGTTTTTCTACGGGTTCAGCGCCATGTTGGTGGTGGCGTCCGTGATCGCCATTCCCTTTGGCAAGCACTGGCTGAAAAGGGTGGTGGCAACATGGGGTCGTTGGCACCGATGGTGCGTGCAAAATCTGCTGGGCATCACCATTGTTGTCGAGGGCCATTTGCCTGACGAGCCAGTGCTGATCGCAATTAAGCATGAAAGCTATTTTGAAGCGATTGATCTGCCGCGCCTGCTTAAATTCCCTGCGGTTTTCGCCAAACAGGAATTGTTCGCGATTCCCGGTTGGGGGTTCTCGGCAAAGGTGTACGGACTGGTTCCGGTCGCCCGTGATGATGGCGCACGGGCGCTGCGGCATATGTTGGCGACTGCCAAGCAGCGCATTGAAGAGGGGCGCCCTCTGGTGATCTTCCCCGAAGGAACGAGAGTGCAGCATGGCGAGGCGCCTGCGTTGCAATCGGGCTTTGCGGGGTTGTACAAGCTGTTGCGCCTGCCGGTGGTTCCGGTCGCGGTCGATAGCGGCCCGCTCTATAATGGTATGGTCAAACGATCCGGCACGATCACCTATCGGATCGGAGAAATGGTCCCTGCCGGTCTCTCAAGAGCAGAGGCTGAGAAGCAAGTGCACGCGGCGATGAACGCCCTGAACTAAGGTTCAGTCGATTTCTTGATTGTGATCCTCACGCCCGAAATCGGGGCGTCCATCATCCTGCCCTTGTTCGATCACCTGGCGGCGGATCGCCTGAGTGCGGCTGAACAAATCGTGCAGCGTTTCGCCATCCCCTGAACGGATTGCCCGCTGCAAGGCGGTGAGATCCTCGGTAAAGCGTCCCAGCATTTCCAGCACGGCTGACTTGTTCGACAGGAAAACATCGCGCCACATCACAGGATCTGATGCAGCGATGCGCGTAAAGTCGCGGAAGCCGCCAGCAGAATACTTGATTACTTCGCTTCGGGTAACGTCTTCCAGATCGCTGGCAGTGCCGACAATGGTGAACGCAATCAAATGCGGGATATGGCTTGTTACTGCCAAGACGAGATCATGATGTTCGGCGTCCATGATTTCGATCCGCGCGCCAAGGCGCGTCCAGAAGTCACTGAGCGCTTCGATAGCTTGCGTGTCGCAATCCGCCGGCGGGGTAAGGATGCACCATCGGTTGGCAAACAGGGCTGCGAACCCCGCTTCCGGACCGCTCTGTTCGGTCCCTGCAACCGGGTGTGCCGGGATGATGACATGCGCGGGAAGAGCCTCTGCCAAAGTCTCAGCTACGCCTTTTTTGGATGATCCGACATCGCTGATGATGGCCTTTGCTGGAACAGCGCTGGCCATTGCATTGGCAGCGGCCCCCATCGCTCCCATCGGTACGCAAAGGATGACCAGCTCCGCTTCGGCAACTGCTTCCTCTATCGTGTCGCACACCGTTCCGGCCAGATTCCGTTCGGCCGCAGCTTTGCGTACTTCACGATCCTTATCGAACCCTCTGGTCGCAATTTCCGGGGCGCGATCACGGATGGCGAGGCCAATCGAACCGCCAAGCAGGCCCAGACCAATGATCGCTACATTGCGGATCGTCATGAGGTCTCTCCGCACAATTGGCGCAAGGTGGCAATCACTCGTGTCATGTCCTCGGTCTTGCCGATGGTAATCCGCAAAGCTTGGGGCAGGCCTTGCCCCGGCAGATGTCGTACCGCGTAGCCTTGATCCGCCAAGGCATCGCGAGCTGTTTCGGCGCTCAATTCACCTTCGAACAGCACAAGTAAGAAATTCGCTTCGCTCGGTACGGCGCGTAAGCCGTGATTTCCCAGTGACGCAACCGCATCCGCCAAGCGGGCGCGCTCGCTGGCGTTGCGTTTCCGGCTTTTGGCGACAAAATCCTGGTCACCTAAAGCAGCCATTCCGGCTTGCTGTCCGCTTGATGTGACGTTGAATGGTCCGCGTATCCGGTTGAGCGTTTCGATCAGACCTGGTGCGCCGGTTGCCCAGCCTATCCGTTCCGCGGCGAGGCCATAAATCTTTGAAAAAGTCCGCGTGACGAGCACGTTTGGTTGAGCGTCGGCCAACGCGAACCCAGTCCCTTGTTCCTCAACAGGCAGGTATTCGGCGTAAGCCTCATCAATCACCAACAGCACATCGGATGGTAGCCCTGCATGCAGGCGCTCCACTTCGGCGGAAGGGATCCAGGAACCCGTGGGATTGTTAGGGTTCGCCAGAAAGACAACGCGCGTATTCGAGTTTGCTGCGGCCAGCAGCGCATCGACATTGGCGGTGAAATCCTGATCGGGCGCTTCCACTGGCGTGGTCCCGCATCGACGCGCAGCGATATCATAGACAGAGAACGAGTGGCGGCTGAACAGCACCTCATCCCCCGGTCCGGCAAATCCCTGGACCGCAAGATTGAGCAATTCATCTGACCCAGTGCCGCAAACGATACGGTCCGGATTGAGGGCGTGAACCTCAGCAATCTTCGCACGCAAATTCTTGCTGTCCGGATCAGGATAGCTCGCGGCCTCCCCCCGGCTCGCTTCCAGAGCGGCGAGCGCATCAAGACTAGTGCCGAGCGGGTTTTCATTAGCCGACAATTTGACCAGCGGGCGACCGTCGCTCGCAGTCGCCTTGCCGGGTACATAGGCGTGGATCGTGTTGATCCAGGGTTTAGGTTGAGGAATGCGTGTCATTGGAGCGCGGGGCGATAACCGCTTTGTGCGGGGAAAAACAGTGCAATTGCGTGGCTGATTGACAGCCGCAATTCCCTCGCCCAAGTCGCTCGACCAATGAACACGGCGATTGCTTCCCATATCTTTGATGTACCCGGCGAGCTTGCGCTCGATTCCGGCGAGACGCTAACGGGCGTCCAGATCGCATATGAGACCTACGGCACTCTCGCGGATGATAAGTCGAATGCAGTCCTGATATGCCATGCTCTCACCGGCGATCAGTATGTTGCCAGCGACCATCCGATTACCGGAAAACCGGGCTGGTGGGAACGGATGGTCGGACCAGGCAAGCCGATCGACACGGATCGTTTTCAGGTCATTTGCGCCAATGTCATCGGCAGCTGCATGGGATCGACCGGCCCAGCCAGTCTTGCGCCGGATGGCGAGCCCTATGCGAAGCGGTTTCCGGTCATCACCATCCGCGACATGGTGCGCGGCATCGTGGCGCTGCTTGATGGATTGGGGATTGATCGGCTGCACAGCGTGGTCGGCGGCTCAATGGGTGGCATGCAAACCCTGAGCCTCGCAGCCAATTGGCCCGAGCGCGCTGAACGGGTGTTGGTCATTGCTTCGACTGCGCGTCATTCGGCTCAGAATATCGCGTTTCACGAAGTCGGTCGGCAGGCGATCATGGCTGATCCGGCGTGGGCAGGCGGCGATTATTACGGTAGCGATGCTTCGCCCGATAATGGTCTCGCCGTGGCTCGGATGGCAGCGCACATCACCTATCTTTCCGAAGAAGGGCTGACCGGAAAATTCGGGCGGAGATTGCAGGATCGCTCAGCCAAGAGCTTTGGTTTCGATGCCGATTTTCAGGTGGAATCCTATCTACGGTATCAGGGCAGCGGCTTCACCCAGCGCTTCGATGCCAATTCCTATCTCTATATCACTCGTGCGATGGATTATTTCGACCTTGCCGAAGAGCATGGCGGAAAGCTGGCCGACGCCTTTGTGGGAACATCATCGCGTTTCTGCCTGGTAAGCTTCGATACGGATTGGCTCTATCCGACAGCAGAGAGCCGTCATATCGTTCACGCGCTAAACGCCGCGGGCGCCAAGGTGAGTTTTGTGGAGCTTTCTGCCCCCAATGGGCATGACAGCTTCTTGCTGGAGCTTGCAGAGCTTGATCAGGTGGTGAGGGGTTTCATCGAATGAGCGGGTCAATTCTCCGCCCTGATCTTGCGGTCATTGCAAACCATGTCGAGCCGCGCAGCCGCGTGCTTGATATCGGCTGCGGAGACGGCGCACTCATGGCAGAGCTGGAAAGTGCCAAGCAGGTCGATGCGCGAGGGATGGAGCTGGATTCGGTGAAAGTTGGGCGCTGCGTCGCGCGTGGGCTTTCGGTCGTACAAGGTGACGCGAACAGTGACCTTGCCGATTATCCAGACAAGGCGTTTGACTATGCAATCCTGAGCCAAACGCTGCAGACGGCAAACCGGCCTGATCTGATGCTGGATGAGCTTCTCAGGGTTGGACGGAAAGCCTTTGTAAGCTTCCCGAACTTTGCACATTGGCGGACCCGTGCGGCCCTGATGTTTGGTGGGCGTATGCCGGTGACGCGGGCATTGCCGGTAAGCTGGTATGCGACCGAGAACATCCACCATGTGACGGTTGAGGATTTTCGCGACCTCGCGAGAACCAAGCGCGCCCAGATCGAGCGCGCCTGGTTTTTTGCCAATGAATCCGAAATCGGCGCAACCGGGGCAAACTGGCGCGCCGAATTCGCTGTGTTTCAACTAAGCCGCTAGAACCGCCGATAGTTGGTCGGTGAGCGGCTTGCCTGGCTTATCGAGGCAGAAGCCCATCGCGGATGACAGTGGTGCCATCGGTCTGGAAAGATGCGGAGCCTGATTCCTTTACATCGTTGGATGCAAGGCGGCCGACCAAACTAATGCCAAGTGTATGATTTTGCTGAGTCAATCCGGGGGCGTTTAGCGTGAATCCGGTCCATGCGAAATCGCTATAGGCTCCACCCAGCGCTTCTTGCTTGCCTTCCATGAAAGCACCCAGAGCGGCATAGTTCACATCCGACAATGGCATGACATAATCATCGACAGAGAATTCCGATGCGTTGCCGCCGATAACGGTGATTTCCATTTCGCGGGGTTCGGAAAACTCTCCGGTCTTGTTGTCGAACCGCGCTGATAGCATCTTCTTGGGATTGTCCGGGTTCTGATACTGGACTTCGCATGATGTCATCTGGCCACGCGGCTGCATCTGCATGCTGTCAATCTCATTGCCGGCGCTGAACAGGGTGCGGATCTCGCTGACTTTCGCATCGTTACCGAGTAGCGATGCAACGGCTTTGAAGCAGCTGTCATAGCCATCATCGAAGGTCATGGCATTGGCATTGGCTTCTGCCATCATATCAGCGACCATCTGATCGGTATCAATCTCCGTGTCACCGCCTCCGCAGGATACCAACGCGAATGAGACGCTGGCCAAGAGCATGGTTGATTTGAAATTCACTGCTGCTTTCACTGTTTCCCTCCATAGGCCGTATATGGGTGGCCCCTAAAACTGCCTGATTTCTCAGGTCTCTATCGATCGACAACAAGAAAGCAATCAATCAGCGGCAAAGAACTCTTGAACAGCGATAGAAATGAATTCGGCGCGTCAGACAGAGTCCGACGCGCCGAAAATCAGATCTATTGCACCAGTGTTAGCCGGGGCGGTGAATCCCGCAGATCTTGTGACCATCCGGATCAAGGAAATAGCAGAGATACATTGGCCCCATGCTTCCTTCGCGAAGGCCAGGAGGATCTTCCACGCTAGTGCCGCCATTGGCGACGGCGACATCATGGAATTCCTGAATTTGTTCGGGGGAATCGCATATAAAACCGATTGTGCTGCCATTTGAAGGCTCCGCCGGCTTGCCGTTGATCGGTTCGCTGATCGAGAATGTGTGGCCATTGTGAGCATAGAAAAGCCGGGTCTGTCCGGTGTCGTTCACATGGGCCATTGGCTCGCCGGCACCCAGCACCGCCAGAGTGGCGTTGTAGAATGCTTTGGATTTCTCGATGTCGTTGCTGCCGATCATGATGTGATTGAGCATGTGTGAAAAAACTCCTCTCGTTCTGAACCCGTGAGGCGCGGTAGCATGAGGTTCATATGGCTGGCTATATCGCGAACGCATGATTGTGCGATCTCTTGTCGCGGTCTTGCTGGCTGCTCAAAACCCTTCCGCTGAAACCCCCGCGCCTGCCATCAAGCTGACGCAGGAGAATAAGGCTGCCATTCGCTGTTCTGCTGCATTCGCGATGGTCGCGCATGGGCAATCCATAGGCAATGAAGCGGCGCAAAAGTGGCCCGACCTCGGCACGCGGGGCCGGGAGTTCTTCGTGGTCGCTCTGGCGCAGTTGATGGACGATACAGGTCTTGATCGCCAAGGCGTCTCGCGGCTTGTTTCCGCCGAAGCGCAACGGCTTTGGGATGCCGGTGAAGTCGACGCCGTAATGCCTGCCTGCCTGCTGATGCTTGAGGCCTCCGGCGTTTAATTCGGCTGTTCAGGTTTAAGTCATTGAAGATGAACTAAACCGAAGCCAAGCTGAAATTCTTGGAGGATACTATCATGCGCACGCTACCCGTGGCCGCAGCAGTCGCACTTGCGCTCGCCACCCCATCACTCGTTCATGCTCAGGACGCGGCTCCGCCTGCTGCTGAGCCTGCTCTTGCTGAAATGTCCGAAAAGCTGGCTGATCCGCAGTTTCAGGCGCAGGCGGCCGCAATGGTGCAGGTGCTTGTGGGAAGCATGCTTGATCTCAAAGTTGGCCCGATTGCGGAGGCGATCAACAACGCAACTGACGGGCAAGGCCCGGATGTGGATCCGGACGCGCGCTTGCGCGATCTTTCTCCTGATGCAGAAGAGATCCCTGATCAGGTCGCTGACCGTTTGCCACAGGCCATGAACGCCATGAGCGCCATGTCGGAAGGGATGCAGACGATGCTTCCTGCGCTTCGCGAAATGGCTGAGCGTATGCGCGGTGCAATAGAAGGCGTGCAAGAGCCCCGTTAAACGTCGTAAAACCCACAAACCTCGCGTCGACGGATATGGACGAATCTCCTCGCCTGAGGCATTGATTGCTACGCGATGTTTCAGCTCTATCAGTTCCCTCTTTGCCCCTTTAGCCGCAAGATCCGCTTGCTGATGGGCGAGAAGAATATCGCCTATGAACTGGTGCGAGAGGATCCCTGGGCGGCATCGGATATGTTCTTCAATCTCAATCCGGCTGGCAGAACACCTGTTCTTGTCGACAAGGATAGGGATATCGTGATCGCGGATAGCCGGGCGATTGGCGAGTACTTCGAAGAAACGGTCGATCGCTCCCCGATGATCAACGGCACGGCCACTGGACGGGCGGAAATCCGACGTCTCACGGCTTTGTTCGACGAAAATTTCTATGCTGACGTGACAGCGCCCCTGCTGTCGGAGCGGATGAAGAAACGGATCGTGCTGCGCCAGCCGCCCGATAGCAAGGCGCTGCGTGAAGCGATGAAGATGGCCCACGGTCACCTCGATTACATGGACTGGCTGATCGACAACCGTCCGTGGCTGGCGGGCTCCACCATGAGCATGGCTGATTTGGCCGCTGCCGCCCAGATCTCAGTCGCTGATTATCTCGGCGGGATCGACTGGACCGGTCATGAGCAGACCCGCGGATGGTATGCGGTCTTCAAAAGTCGCCCCAGCTTCCGTCCACTGCTGACCGAACGCATGGATGTGATCAAGCCGCCGGCGCATTACGCGCTGGTTGATGGTTAGGTGGTTGCGGTTCATCTGTTGTGAACCGATATTGGAGCCAACAGAGAGGCTGCTCCATGACTGAAGATCCCAAGACGATAACCGAAGATGAATGGCGCAAGCGCCTGACTGCCGAGCAATTTCACATTCTGCGCGAAGCAGGAACAGAACGCGCCTTTACCGGCAAGTATGACAAGTTCTATGAGAACGGCGAATATATGTGCGCGGCATGCGGCACGCGTCTGTTCATCAGCGCAGCCAAATACAACAGCGGTTGCGGCTGGCCAGCCTTCACCAAGCCGTCCGATGAAGGCGCAGTCGAAGAGCACCGGGACACATCCTTCGGGATGATCCGCACCGAAGTCACTTGCGGCAAGTGCGGAAGTCATCTCGGCCACGTCTTCCCGGATGGTCCGCCTGAGCAGGGCGGATTGCGCTATTGCATCAATTCTGCATCGCTCGAATTCGTCGAGGATTAAGACGATTAAGGGCATAATCACGGTCAAATCGGCTCAGTTATCCAATTCGTGCGGGACAACGGTTGAACCATGTGTTCACGCCGCGTTCGAAGTCGCTTATGCAAAGGCATCCCAGGGCGAACAGCGAGTGGGTCGGTAAGCAACCATGTCGAAACGGGGTGATGGTCTCCAGAACAAGGGCAAGCGTGGCAGTCGCCGCGCCGCTGCCGAGCGCTCACGCGCAGGAACGACCTCAAAGCGCACCAAATCTGGATCCAAGAAGCGCGGCAAGTCGAAAAAGGGCGGCGACAAGGAGCCGCCATCGCCATTCTGGAAGTGGACCAAGAGGCTCACGATCTGGGGTACGGCCAGCGCGCTGCTGGCCGGGATCTTTTTGGTGTTCGCGGTCGGATTCGCGGCGCGCTCAATACCCAGTTTCTATCAACTGAAAGCAACGCAGAATGCGCAGACCATTCTGGTTCGCGCACGCGACGGCAGCGAGATTGTCGAGCTTGGACCAAGCTTCGGCGAATGGATCGATCACAACGATATTCC
>JBCBHD010000105.1:0-9708 GCA_038526115.1 Pseudomonadota bacterium
GGAGAGGGACTGTGGCACTCATAACCATTATCGGATCAAGCGGCCGTCAAGGCATGGCGCAAGTCAGGCAAGCGCTCAAAGCGGGCTATGACGTGCGGGCGATCTCGCGGCAGGAAGATCCTTTTGGTGGTGCCAAGATCGACGGCATCGAACGCGTCGAAGTGCGACCGATGGACCTCTATGATCCTTCGACGTTCAAGACCGCACTCGAAGGGTCGGACTATGTTTTCTACACCCACCCGTTACAGGCGCGAGCAGATCGGGCGGTTCTGATCGGCGATCTCGGGAAAGTCGCCGCCGAGCTGGAAGTCAAGCG
Source organism: Pseudomonadota bacterium (assembly GCA_038526115.1). Classification (GTDB taxonomy): domain Bacteria; phylum Pseudomonadota; class Alphaproteobacteria; order Sphingomonadales; family Sphingomonadaceae; genus Erythrobacter. The sequence goes on from JBCBHD010000105.1 coordinate 317, forward strand.
ATTGGTCTGGAACACATCGAGCTGGATTCCGGACCGTCCGGGCGATCCCTTCACCTATGGCGAGAACACCAAGGGGATCAACGCATTGTGGCGTTCGGGTTGTCCTGGCACCGTGTTCGGCAGCGTGCTGTTCATGGACAATTTGCTGACCAACTGGGCGCGCCCTTTCATCGTTGACGAGGGGCGTTACGTGTACCCGCACAACCCCAAGCTCGAAGCCAATTGGATCAGCCTGGATGACGTTGCAAAGTTCATGCTGGCGAGCCTTGAACGGCCTGACATGGAAGGGGCATGGCTGAATATCGGCGGGCCGGAGCGGTTGGTCGGCAAGCAGGTGACTCAGTATTTGAGCGAAGCGCTGGACAAGGAGATCGCCTATGATCCCTGCTCACCAGAGGAATTTGGCCGATATCTGGTCGAGGCCGCTGGCGATAGTATGCCAGCCGAAATGCGCGAGGACTTCGCCAAGGGTATTCAGGCGTTTTACGAATACAACAACGAAGCGCCGACCCGGCCATTCGAAGTGGATATGGACCACGTCTATGATCGCTTCCCCGAGCTCGATGGGAAGCTTGAAGACCTCGGCGCCTGGACCAAGCGGCAGGATTGGGGTGAAAGCAATTTCCGCCCGGCGTTCGGCTAGTGTCGGATACGCGTGCGGCCAATATCGCGCTGGCTGAGCGATATTATCAGTGTTTGGCGGACGGGGACTTTGAATCCCTGGCCGAGCTGCACAGCGATGATGTTGTGTTCAACCTGCTGGGTTCGACTCCGGTGTCCGGTCGATGGGAAGGCAAGGCAGAGTGCTTTGGCCCTCTCGTTGCAGACGGGGTGATCGGCAAACTGGTGCCTGAAACGGTGCAATTTTCACGCAAATGGCGGATAATGTGCGCTGACGAGGATCGCGTCGTCGGGATGATGTACGGCGGAGGCATGGGCATCAATGGCCACGAATACCTCCAGACTTACTGCCAGATCATGACTGTCAAGGACGCCAAGATCGTGGAGCTGCACGAGTTTTTCGACACAGCGCTTGTCGAGCTGGCACTTAATGACAATCCCACGGAGAAAGGCCCAAGCAAAGTCAGGCGGCCGTTCGAGTTCTAGAACCTATTCGGCCGCCTCACGGTGCTGAGGCGCAAAAATCTCCAGGAGATCGTTGTCGCTGGCCTTGATTAGCCGCTCGACCCATTGATGGAAGACCTGGCCGCCCCGTTCGTTCTTACCGAACAGCACTTCGGGCAGCAGGCCTGATTGCAGCGCCTCATGCTGGCGTTTGCCAGTGGCGTAGTCCTCATCGCGCACTACGACTTCAAGGAAGTCGAACTGCTCGTGAGCAGATTTCACGTCCTCTTCCGTCTCCGGTTGGTTTTCCATCACATAGAACTGGGTCGTGAAGCTTTCCCCTACCGTCTCGCCGGGGAACAATTGGCTGATCATAGCTCCGCGCTGGCCGCCACCGTAAAAGCTGGCGATCGAAATATGCGGGAAGATCGTCCAGACGCCTTGTGTCAGTGCATCATCTGGCAATTCATCATCCGACATTTGCGACAGGTCGAGCATCTCGTCGCTGCCCGTCTTCTGAGCGAACTTTGAAGGGCTGGAGAGCCGTTGATGCGGGCCCCAGAAGAAGTAGTTCGCGCGGTTGAAGAAGTCGGCGCCGAACGTGTCTTTGTGCAGGACCGGCAAGTGGTAGAAATCAAGATAACCATCATAGGCGGTTTTCCAGTTCGGCCCGGAAAGCGTACGCTGGCTGAACAGGGTCCAATCCTTGAAACCAAACGCATCGAGCAATGCTTCATACCCGCCGAGATAGTCAGGAATCGAAAGCTGCGATTTGGGATCGAGTGTAACCCAGATGAGCCCGGCGCTTTCGTATACCGGGAAACGATGGAGGCAGTGTGCTGCCTTGTCGATCGCTCCGAAATCCTGGGGCGACGCAACACCCAAAAGCGCGCCATCCTGTTTGAAAGTCCAGCCGTGATAGCCGCATGTGAATCGGCTGGCGTTGCCAGTGCCGCTCGCGAGCGGGTTACCACGGTGGGTGCACATGTTGAGATAGGCGATGACTTCGCCATCTTTCTGGCGCGACAGCAGCAGTGGTACGCCGCAAATGTCCATAGCCTTGTAGTCGCCCGGCTCTGGCAATTCGCAAGACGGGGCGACCATCAATGGGAGGCGGCGGAAGATCTGCTTTTTTTCCAGCTCGAACAGGTCCGGATCAGTATAGGCGCTGGCAGGAACGCGCACGACTTCATCGGCCAGTTCCATTGTATCCGCTTCACCATGGGCGATCAGGCTGCGTGTCATGGTGATCAATTCTTCGCGCGACATCGCGTGTCTCCCATCGTGTCGTCTTGCCGTAGAATGCGCTTGGCACCGGCACTGCGGCAATGGTCAATTTTGCCAGACCGCAAATGAAAAGGCGGACCAAAAGGCCCGCCTTTCAAATCCATGGTTTGTATGCCTATCAGAACCGGAACCTGACTTCAGCAAATACCTGACGACCGCGGTTCTGGGTAAGGACCAGATCGTCGCCACCAGCTGGCAGGAATGGGCGACCGCCGGAGGTGTTGACCCAGATTTCATCAGCAAGGTTGTTGCCCACCACTGAGAGAGTCCATTTTCCGTCCGGATCACCAATCGAGACAGCTGCATCGAATGTCACGTAGCTGTCTTGGCGGAAATCGGTCGGTGTGGATTCATCTGTGAAGTAGCTGCCGGAATAGACAGCGTTCCCGTTGAGCCCCAGCTCAAGAGAATCGCCAATTGGGATGAACCAGTCAAACGCGGCGTTACCAGACCATTTCGGAGCTCGGGATGCCTGACGCCCATCAAGGTCGAAGCCTTGCTCTGTTACGAATGTATCGCTGAACTCGGCATCGAGATAGGCGATATTGCCCGACAGCCTCAGGCCATCAACCGGCGTGCGCCACGCCCACTCAAGATCAACACCAGCCGTGGTGACTTCACCGGCGTTCAAGGTCGAGAACTGGATCGCAACCGCATCGAAGTTCTGAACCTGCAGGTTGTCGAACACATAGTAGTAAGCGGTGGCATTCAATGTGAGTGTGCGATCGTTAAATTGTGATCTGATCCCGATCTCGCCGCCTTCAGCCGTCTCTGATTCGAAAATCAAGGCGCTGAAATCACCAGAAGCGGCCGCCGCGCCAAGGCTGGCCGTTGGCAGTGCCGAGTTGTCGACACCGCCCGATTTGAAGCCCGTCTTGTACGACGCGAAGATGTTGATGTCGTCAGCCGCCTGATAGCGCAATGTCACTTCCGGCGAGATGTTGTCATCCTGGAAGTCGATCGGGCCGGAGAAGAAGCCAGACGAGAGGAAGGCCCCGCCGCCAGACAGGAATGCGTGGACGAACGGCAGGCTAATGCGCTGCGTCTTGTTCTCATCTGTGTAGCGAATGCCGCCTGACAGCTCGAGGTCATCGGTCAGATCGAATATCACACTACCAAAGAATGAGACCGCTTCGGTTTCGGTTTCATGCCGACGATCATAGTCAGTCGTGAAACCCGTGATCGGATCGGGGGCCACAAAAGCGATGTTCGCAGCGAGCTCTGCGGTGTCGAACAGAAAGTCGCGGGTTTCATAAAAGGCGCCGACCATGAAATTGAATGGACCATCGAGATCAGATGTCAGGCGGAGTTCCTGACTAAACTGGTCGAGCTTGTTATTCGGGTCAGAGCAACCCACGCCAGCCGGAACGCCGGGCGCGAAGATGCCGCCATAGGAATAGCAATCGTAGTCGGTTGCATCGAGACTCAACAAACCGGTTGTCGAGGTCAGTGTCAGCGAGTCGCTGAGATCAAGGTTCCACAGCAGGCGTCCGAACATGATGTCGGTTTCGCCGAATGGCACCCCGTTGCGTCCCGCTGCCAGTGATGGCGTCGGAATGGAGGCAGAAACGGCCGCGGCCGCATCGGGCAAGAATTGCCGTTGGTCGAATGCGTTGCAGTCATATCCGGGATTGATGATCAGTCCGCCACCGAGCAGCACAATATCATCTGCGACACCGTTCGGACCGCAGGAAATATCGCCGTGGCTGATCGCACCGTCATTTTCGTTGCGGACATATTGCAGCTTCAGGTTCGCATTGAAGCGTTCATTGTCATCGAAAGCCAGTGTAACGCGGCCCACGAAGTTCTTGGCAGAACGGGCGTCACCGTTGGCAGCCGGCGTGCCTGGCTCAAGCAGAAGGAACTCATCGATATCGTTGTACTGCGCGGCAATGCGGATGCCGAGATTGTCGGAGATCGGGCCGGAGATGTATCCGCCGACTGTGTAGCCTTTCTCTTCAAACTCATACTGAGCGCTGCCGCCGACTTCCCAATCCGGCGTTGGGTCGGCTGAGCGAATTGCGAACACACCAGCGGAAGCCGACTTACCGAAGAACAGCGATTGCGGACCCTTTAGAACGTCAATCTGTTGGGTGTCGAAGAAGCCAGCCTGCACCAAACGCATGCTCGAGATCTGCACGCCGTCGAAATCGAAAGCGACAGCTGAGTCAAAAGAAGATGAAATGTTCGAAGAGCCAACGCCGCGCAGGCTGAGCTGACCGCCTGAACCCGAACCGCCAACCTGAACATTGAGCGATGGGACGCGGCTGACAACATCGGCGACCTGGTCGACGCCATACCGCTCCAGAGTTTCGCCTCCAATCGCGGTCACAGTCACCGGCACTTCTTGCAGACTTTCGTCCTGGCGCCGTGCCTGCACGATGATGACATTGTCGTTTTCAGCACTTTCGTCCGCAACTTCATTGTCCTGCGCCAATGCTGTGCCGCCTGCTCCAGCGAACAGCGCTGCGGCTGCGCTTCCGAGCAAGGCCGCTCGAATCGCGTTCGTGCCAGACGCATTGCGGGTGTGAAGTTTGGTCATTGTGCTCTCTCCCTTTGAGCCTCGGCTCGGACCGAGCGCCCCAATTCCCCAACCGCCGAAAGCCAGCTTCTCCCAGAGGCCTTTCGGTATCGGTCAATGTGTATGGGGAGGGGAAAGCGCACTCATCTAGCAAAAGCGCTAGGAAGTGCGACAAAGTGCGGCATTCTCGACACAACGCGCACGAAAAGTGTACTTTTCCGTAGCGTCAGTCCTATCATTATGCGCAGTCATTCGGCGGCTTCGCGGCTGCCGCTTACGTTATCGTCAGCTTCCATTTCGGCGATGCGAGGATCGTTGGGCCAGACCCACTCCTGTCCGATTACCTGCTCTATTCTCAGCGCTTGGGGGACATTCTCGACGCCGATCATCCGGTCGCAGGATTGATGGAACGAGTATATTCGCGCTTCCTGATAGGAAAGCGGCACACTCTTGAAGGCGGCGCTTAGCATCGACTTCTGGATCGCCTCACCAAACTGAGTGTCTTCAAGGATGATCGGGCTCATGTCCCTGCCATTCTCTTGGCTTTCGTCCGGAACGGTCCAAAGGTCAGGCGGCGGTCCGTCTCCCCAATCAAGCGCCATCGTAACCAGCTCAAGCCGCGTGGTGGTGAGCGATGTCGGCCAGAACACCAGCGGCGGCACGAAATAGTTCGAAAGTGGTGAAACCCAGTTCGGAAACAGGGTGTAACTCTGCGTGCAGGTTCTTCCAAGCTCACCCACACTGTCGATCGATTGCCATTCCGGCGGGCTGTCGACCGCCCGCACATGCTCACGATCGGTCTCACGCGGGGGTGGGGCCAGCATCCGGGCATGGCCATTGGGATACATGGTGTTGAGATTGCGCTTGCTATCGACCAAAGGCGCGACTGTTTCCGGATGGATGAATGGCACATGGTACACTTCCATGTTGGCCTCCATTGCGACCTTCCAGTTGCAATTGAGATCAAAACTGTGCCGGGCGGCAAGCCGAATGCGGTCGAACGCGAACTCTTCCCACTCATTCCAGAGCGGCCCCATCCAGTCCCTTAGCGACATTGCATCGTCATCAAAATTCACGAAGATGACATTACCGAGCATCTCGCACGGCACCGGGATCAAGCCCCGGCAGCTCGTGTCGAAATCCTCCGGGAAATCCTGCTTCTCCGGCACGCCTACCAACGTACCATCGGTTTTGTAGGTCCAGTTGTGGTAGCCGCACATTAGCCGCGGCGACCGACCGCGATCCTGGGTGACAACCGGAGCGCCGCGATGGCGGCAGGTGTTGTAGAAGGCGCGCACTTTTCCATCCATGCCGTGTACGATGACAATCGGATCCCCGGCATTGTGCCAGCGCATATAGCAGCCTGGTTCCGGCACTTCGTCGATGTGACCAGCGAACAACCATGATTTTCTGAAGATGTGCTTTTGTTCGAGGGCGAAATACTCCGGCGATGTGTAGCGCGCAGCCGGCATGTCAGGCAGTTTGGGAAATTGCTTGGGCGGGGCTTTCCGAGTTGCCTCCCACTCCATCAGCGCGCGCAGGCGCGCAACTTCGGCTTCGGTCATCATCGCGTATCTCCCAAGAGCAGGATACGCACGAAGGTGTCCCACGCACCTCTCACTTTTCTCATCGCTTTAAACAGTGGTGTGCGCCGTATCCGGCAATAGGCTGCATCACCAAGACAAGCCTCTGGGGAGAGAGAGATGGCAGGACGCGTGGAGGGCAGAATTGCCCTGGTTACGGGCGGGGCAATGGGTCTGGGCAAGGCCGATTGCGAGCGGCTGGCAGCCGAAGGGGCCAAAGTGATCGTGACAGACCGTGAAGTGGAGCTCGCGCATCAGGTCGCAGACAGCATCGGTGGTGATGCGATGGCGCTGGATGTGACTGACGAACAGCAGTGGAAAGATGTCATGCATGCTGTTCAGGAGCGCCACGGCGGGCTCGATATTCTCGTCAACAATGCAGGCAATGTTATTTTCGAGAACATCGAGGATTGTTCACTCGACCATTTCAAACTGCATCTCGATATTCACGTAGTCGGCACTTTTCTTGGCTGCAAATATGCGCTGCCGTTGATGAAGAACCGGCATGAGACAAACGGCGGCGGAGGGTCCTCCATTATCAACATGGCCTCGACCGCCGCTCTCATGGGATACGCGGCAATCCCGGCTTACACTGCTTCCAAAGGTGGGATCAGCTCCATGACTCGCTCGATTGCGATCCACTGTCAGGATGAAGGCTATGGCATTCGCTGCAATGCGCTGGCGCCCGGTGGGATCGAAACCCCGATGGTAATGGAAGTGTCAGGCCGCGCTGGCGAGAACCCGATGGACATTCCCGCCGGGCCGTTGCCGCAAGATGGTTTGGGCGATCCTCGCGATGTGGCCGGTTGCGTGCTTTTCCTTGCCTCGGACGATGCGCGGTTTTTGAATGGGCTCACGATCCCGGTGGACAATGGCCTCGACGCCCGACCTCACCACTGATCGCGAGAGATCCGAGGCCAGCTGGTATCGCTGGTATGTGCTTGGATTGCTGACGCTCGTCAGCATGTTCTCCATTGCTGATCGGCTTGTATTTTCGATCCTACTTGAAGATATCAAAGCGGAATTCGCGTTTTCTGACGGCCAGATCGGCCTGCTCGGCGGGCTGGCCTTTGCGGCAACCTATGTTATCGTCGGCTTTCCCGCAGCCCGTCTGGCAGATCGCTCGGTGCGCAAAAACATCGTGTCAGCCGCAATCACATTCTGGAGCGGCATGACCGCGCTGTGCGGTCTCGCAACAGGTTTCTGGACTCTGTTCTTGGCCCGCACCGGCGTAGGCGTGGGGGAGGGCTGTTCGGGTCCGGCATCGCAGAGCCTCGTCGCCGATTACTTCCGCCGCGAGGAACTGGCCAAGGCAATGGGCATTCTTACGCTTGGCGCGACGATGGGGACGGCGGGCGGACTGCTTGTCGGCGGGCAATTGAACGAACTGTTCGGATGGCGATGGGCGTTCATCCTCATGGGCCTTCCGGGGATGCTGATTGGCGCCTTGGTCTATCTCACGATGCGAGAGCCACGCCGAGGCCGGCATGCACCCAAGGATGCGACGATCGAACAGCAGCCCTTGTTCGAAACCGCGCAAATGCTGTTTCGCAATCGGGTTTTCATGGGGCTCGCTGTGGGCTGGGCTGTTCAGATCATGATCGGATATGCGCTGGCATTCTGGATGGCCGCAGTGATGATGCGCAACTTCGGAATTTCGAGCGGCGATGTCGGCCTTTATCTCGGCCTTGCATTCCTGATCGGCGGCATACCCGGACCTGTACTGGGCGGATATGTCGCCGGCTGGCTGACACGGCGCGATGAACGGTGGCGGGCGTGGCTTCCGGGTCTGGTTAGCCTCGGTTGCGTCTTGCCTCTGGGATTGAGTTTGTCATCAAATGGCTTCTGGCCATTCCTTGGCTTCTTCGCCTTTGCCTACGCGATTTACGTCGCCAGTCAGGCTCCGATCCTTTCCGGAATTCAGTCTGCTGTTGAGCCGGGTCAACGCGGATTTGCAGTGGCGATTGCTTTGTTCTTCAACAATCTTGTTGGGCAGGCACTCGGATTGGCTGTCATTGGGTGGGTGAGCGACTGGCTTGCTCCCACGCAGGGGTCGTATTCGCTGACAATATCGGTGTTTGCGGTGTGTCTGATTTCAGGCGTTCTGGCGATGGCGGTGTTTGCATGGACTGCCGCGCAAATGCGCTCGTCGGGCTATTTGGAGCGGATGGCCGCGGGCTAAAATCCCGGATGGATCGCCATCATCGCGCCATCAACCAGCAGTTCCGAACCGGTCATGTAAGCGCATTCATCTGAAGCGCAGAATGCTATGGCTGCCGCGGTTTCCGCAGGGTCTGCCAATCGGTTGAGCGGTGATGTAGCGGCTACCGCCTTTTTCAGGCCCGGTGTTACTGTCTCGGCATGATCAAGAATCCCGGTGTCGGTCGCGCCGGGTATCACGGTGTTGCAGCGGATGTTGTAGCCAGCCTTGGCACAATGCGTCGCAATTGACTTTGTCAGCACGCGTACTGCCCCTTTGCTGGAACAGTAAGCCACATCGCTCGGCAGCGCTCCAATGGCCGAGGTTGAGCTGATGTTGATGATGGAACCGCATGAGCCACCCGGATTGTCTTTCATCGCTTTGATCGCAGCGCGGCATCCAGCCATCGTGCCGGTGATATTGATCGCGTAAATCCGCTCCCACGCATCGTCCGTCACATCTTCAATGGACAGGCCGGATACGGTCCCGGCATTGTTGACGAGGATGTCCAGGCGGCCCCAAGCGCCAACCGCTTCAGCAATGACCACCGGCCACAAGACGGTGTCTGCAACATCCTGTGCCGTGAAGCGTGCGCCGACCTCGTCGCAAAGAGCAGCGCCCGCTTCTTCGTTGATATCCGTACCGAGGACCTCCGCCCTATCGGCTCGCAGTCGCCGAACGGTCGCAGCACCAATACCGCTGGCGCAGCCAGTGACTATGGCCACCTTTCCGGCGA
>JBCBHD010000106.1:0-9554 GCA_038526115.1 Pseudomonadota bacterium
AACAGGCGGAATTCCGGATGGCGGCGTGACAATTGCCACCAGCCCAACACAAGCAGCGCCGCCATCAGGGCATACACTCCGCTGCGGAGAAGGATGACGCCATCCAGAGAGAAGGTTTCACCCATGACCATGGCCCCGCCGAACGCCAACAGAGTTGCGACAACGCCCGCGCCATAAGCAATGACGTACCACGTGTAATCGATCACCACGTTGTACGTGAGTGCGAAAGGCGCAGATAAAGCAAAGGCTATCAGGCCGGGTGTTAGCAGATAGACCCAATGCAAATCGGGTACATATTTCGGCAGAACCAGCTCAAGCAAAGTTGGCGCAAGCAGCCACAGAGCAAGCGTCGCTGCAGCGCAATACCCGATCGTGATCATCAGAAGCGTGCGCAATTCGCGTGAGGTTGCCTCCGCTTCGCGAGCTTTCCAGTGGCGCACGATATTGGGCAGGAAGACCTGCTGCACGAGGTTCGGCGCGAGGTTGAACAGAGTCAGGAACAGGAACGCAAGATACAGCCTTCCCAGAGGTTCAAGGCCCAGTTCGCTTGTCACATAGGCCCGCTCAATCAGGGTGTTGAACTGGATTGCTATGCCGGTGAGGAACAGGATGAAGCCAGTCTTGAAGACGACGGCGCTCAGCCGCTTGGAAACTCTCAGGCTCTTGGGGCGTAAGACTCCCCCGCTGACGAGCGCGAGCATGGCAAACAGGACCGGTTGGATCGCAATCGAAAGCACCGCGATGCTCGCTCCATCGGTATTGGGTGACATACTCCAGCTAGGAAGCAGAAGCGTAAGCACGCTAAGCGACACGATCATCGAGGCCGCGTTGATGAGATTGGCCAGACCGAACCGGCTCGCAGCCACCATTTCATTCAGCATCCACGATCGCAGCAAGGTCGCGATGCCACCCATTGCAGTGAGAATTGCGATATCCGCGTAGACGCTGCCGGTTACAGCCACCGCACCTGCGGCGACGAGCGCAATAACAATCCCGATAATCGCAAAGCCGGTATAGGCGAGGTCGATGATCCGCTGCTTGGTCCGCTCGCCCGCGCTGCACAGCAAACGATACCCGCCATTGAGCAGGCCGAAATGCATCAAGCCGGAAACAAGAATAGCGGCCTGCACCAGCGCCACCAGCCCGAGCGCAGCGTAATCGAGTGCTACCATCAGCACGATCCCGCGAACCAGCATAAGCAGGTTTACGCCCAGTCCGATGGCGACGTAGGCGGAGCGGGAGTTCATGATCGATGCGCGCGAGTGCGCTTACACCTGAAGGATCGAATCGATGTATTCGCCCGAGAGATCTGGCCGGACCTTGCGCGCTTCGCGGGCCGCCTGCGCCCGGTGGCTGCCGAGTGGCTCCATCATTTCGGTATAGGGAACATGCGTGTTGAAGGTCACAAAAACCGCTGTGCGAGGGATGCTGCAGCGGCTGCCGAAATGATAGCAGGTGGCTGGGTCCATCAGGATTGCCGAACCGGATTCGCCATAAAAGGTCTCGAACTCATCAGAACCGATTTCGGCGGCGATCTGATCATCGGTCAACCGGCGGATGATGGGAGAGCGCTTCACTTTCTTGCTGACTTGCTTGTCCACAAACACGAACGGTCCGTGCTCATCAGTGGTCACGTCGTTGAGGTACATGATGAAGTGGAGGCTCTTTGCATCGCCATAGTCGCGGTGCCATTTCTGGCTCTCGCGCAAGCCTCCGGAAGTCGGGAAAGAGCGGGCCACCTGAATGCTGGCGAATGAGAACTTGCCGTCGAAATAGGCTTGAGCCGCGCCTAGAATTCCTTCCGAGAAAGCAAGTTGGAACAGCGGGTTCTCGGCGTTGAAATCCTCCGGACGGACAACATTCTCAAACGGGTGGCCATTGTCGGTCGGCACCACTTCATCGCCGCGCGGCATGTAAATGTCGCGAATGGTCCCGAGCTGATCGGGGTCAACCGGGATTGCCGGGCAATAGCCAAGCGTGTTGAGCTGCTTCAGTCGCTCGGCGTCGAAATTGCTTTCACGCGGCGGAGGCGCGGCATGGCCGGTCAGCTGGTTCTTGACTTTGCCGAGTTTGCGCACAGGCACCAGCCGCCATCGCAGGAAGCTTGCCGTTTCTTTAAGCGCCGCACTTGCCATCGTCTTCACAATCCCTGCCGCTTTAGCGGCTTACCCAGATATCGCTCGGCACTTCATCGCTGATCCGCTTAGCCGGAATGCCAACATAAGTGCCCGGTTCGGTAATGGAACGGTTGACCAGCGACATCGCTCCCACAACGACATTGTCGCAAATGTCGACCGGGCCGACTACCACCGTGTTTGCGCCAATAACGACATTATCGCCCAAGCGGAAGACATCTCCGGTCTTGTGGCGGGCGAGGTACTCTTCGTCATCCGGCGCCGGGCCGACAAATTTCGCACCCGCGTTCACTGCGACACGCCCTTTCGAAACGATCCCGTTTCCACCGAGCAGTACGCCTGCCGGATGAGAAATCCGCAGCTTGACGACCTTTACCCGATAGCTGGTCACATCCACGCCGAAGCGCCACAGCAACGTCCGGTCGATCAGCATTGCCATGAAACGCCCGATCAGCGGCATTTTGGTGTGGAACCACGTCGATACGCGCATGGTTGCGCGAATGTTGGACTCCACCATCCAGAGTTTAAGCAAAAACCGCTTCATGACGCGTAACTAGCTACCGCCTTCGCGCTCGGCAATTCCGGCGCCGATGCAGATCGCGTTGCGGACCAGTTCGATGTTGTCGGCGTCATAAAGCTTTGGGTTGGGCAGCGGGCGGCCTTCATGGCTGAATTCAGCGAGGCTGGCGACAAAGCGACGGGCATCTTCGGGGTCGACCCGTTCGATCCGATCGACAGGCGTGCGCATCGCATCGCGCAGCTCGGGCCATGTCTCGATCCGCCAAACGCCAGGCACGTTGTCCCAGTATATCTCGCCCATAACGAACACGCATTTGCCGATGCAGGCCGCTTCCCAGCCGACACTACTGGTCAACGTCACCACGCGCTCACACCGCGCCAGCACTTCGCGGCTGTGAACCTCGGCAGGCAGGAAGGCGAGATTGGAATAGCGGGTGCGGATATCCTGGAACTTGGGTCGCAACAGGGCGCCTTTGTCGACCGGATGCTCCTTCACCACCAGTGTCTGATGCGGGCCGAGGCATTTGAGGATGTTCTCTATCGTCGCGACCTGGCTGGAGAAGAACTCGCTCATGTAGTTGAGCGTTGCTTCCGGCTCCTGATGGAGCGGGTAGAGCACGATTTCGCGCTCGTCTGGAATATCAGCCAGCGCGTCGTAATTCTTGGTGAAGCTGGCCGCGAAAACCTGCGGACGCTTGGAATATTCCTCTGTGTAGCTCTCGTAGCGGAAAGCCCCGGGCTTGCTTGAATCGCGTGAAGTCCGGTCACGCCATTTCCAAAGCGCGGATTTGGCCAGACCAGTCGCGAGAGGTTTGAGATTGCGCCGCCCGGCCAAATTGCGGACGTAATAGGGTTTGTAGTCGCTCTGCCGAACCTGTTCGAGATAGGCGTCCGCCATCGACAGTGTGCGATCGGTTGGTTCCGGCAAGTCTAGCGCTTGGCCTGAAAGGGTAAGCGGATCGGGCAACCAGTAGAAATAGCCTTCGATCACGCAATACATTGGCGCGAGATAGGTGATGCTGCGAGCACGCGTTTCGATCAGCAGCACTTCCGAAATCTCGATAGCGATCAGCTCATTGCACACAGCAACCGGCTGGTGTTCATCCAGCAGAGCACGCCAGAAAGCGATCTCCTTGCCGAGAATGGTGAGGCGTTCGGATTGCGAATAGCGCCCCAGGAAGCGCTCCGACATCAGCGATGTAAGCAGGTAGTGTTCTGGGACTTCAGAGGGGACAATGCTGTCAAAGTCCGCTTCAAAGCATGCCGCAACCTCGCAGCCTTTGGCGCGAACCTGATCGGCCTCTTCGCGGGTAAGGGTGATATAGACGGGTTCGTAGCGTTCGTCTCGCAGTTCCGGGTAGAATCCGGCCTGAAATCCACGTGCGAAAAAGAGAATTTTGGGCTTGCTGCTCATGCTGGTGCGTCGCCTGTCCGACCTTCGATGAAGAGGTCGGGATCGGTGTCTTCCAATCTCACCGGTCGACCGCCTTCAAAATGCGATTGAACGATAGCGAACAGGATGCGTTGGCCGGTCACGATATCGCGTTTGAGCGCAGCGTTGGCGGCGCGCGCATCCTCGTGTCCGTTAAGGCAGTCTGCCAGCTGCAGGATCGGGGCAAGAGCGCCTTGAGGTTGCGACGGTGGCGTGAAGACCTGTTTTTCCGGCTCGTGATACGGGTTGGCCCCCGCCGGGTTGATATCGTTTTGAGCGCTGGGATCGGGTTTGGGCCGACCGGAAAGCCAAAGCGAATGTCCATTGCTTGTGACTGCGATTTGTGCGGTCTGGCAGGCCATGCGAAAGTCTGTCCCCGGCATTCGAGTGATGTGACCTGCAAAGCCGCCTTCAAACCATATGGTTGCCCCCAACACGACCGGATCGTTGATGATCCGGGGGCCGTCTTTCTCAACCGCGCCAAGCCTCGCTTGAACCGCTTCTACCTTGGCTCCAGCGGCTGCAAGCAGGATCAGATCGACTGTGTGCGGATGCGACCAATACAGGGTGCGTGCGCCAAACTCGGCAGATGCTTCGAGCAAGTCACCGTAAAGCCCGGACTGCGCTTTCGAAACGGCTTCTTTGTAGATCGCAAAGTGCCGCCGCACCGCGCCAAGCGTCATGAACACATCGTCGCGGGCAAGCAGCGTTTCGAGCTGCTCCAGTTCCGCAACCGAACTGCAGACCGGCTTTTCGACATGCAGAGCGCGGGTACCCGCCGCAATGCAATCGGCGATCATATCAGCGCGGCCAATCGTGCGAGTGGCAATCCCGACAAGATCAGGAGCGCCATCGGCCAGCAATGCGGCGTGATCGGTGTAACTGCGCGGTACTTTGTAATGCTCTGCAGCGCGCTCTGCCCCTTCCGCGTTGGCATCGCAGACAGCCACAAGGTCAATCCCGTCAGCTTGTTCAATCGCCTCGGCATGGGCTGATGGCAGGAAGCACTCCGGACCGTATTCACGCACGCTGGGCGAAGTGAACGCGCCCATCCGGCCGCAGCCGATCACTGCCGCAGTGAGGTTTGTCATGCGTTCCAATCCAGCAGGTAAGTGATCGCGTCATCCTTGCGCGCATCGAGATCGGTGTAGGCTTGCGCGATATCTTCCGCCGGGTAGCGACCAGAAAGAATGGGAGCAGGATTAAGCCGCCCATCGGCAATCGCACCGGCTAGAAAAGCAATGTTGTCGCGCAAATTAAACCGGGCAAAGCCGCGCACGTCGTTCTCGATCGGTGAGAATCCTACCGCCTCGATCCGCAGCTGCTTGTTATAGAAATGCTCTGCCGCGAGGGGATTGTACTCACCGGGTGCTTGGCCGCGACCGGGAAAGCCAAGGCAAGCGATCACGGCGTTCTGTTCCGCAGCGCGCTGCGCAATTTCAAGATCACCCCAGCCATTGGTCGTTAGGATGATCACATCGTAACGGGTCAGATGCGGGTCGCGCCCCGCACTATCGCGTCCTAACACATCGCGGGCACCGTAATTGCGGGCAATCGCCGCAGGAGTAGGCTGGCTTGAGACTGCCGTCACCTCCGCGCCCGCAAGCGCGGCCATTGCTACCGAAGCAAGCCCCAGCGCGCCAAGGCCGATCACCAAAACCCGGTGGCCGGGCCGAACATTGCTTCGCAGAACTGCATTGTAGCCAAGGTGGAACAGATAGGTTGCTACGGCTTGGTCTGCATCTTCATTGTCTTGCAGACCGTGATAGACGGTGCTTGCATGAGTTTTGAAATGGCTGCGATGGGATTCCAGCGTTAGCACCCGTTGTCCGGGTGTAATGCCTCCGACAGCGTCACCCGTTTCGATCACCCTCGCCACATTGCAATAGCCCTGAACCCGAGGGTAGGGATTTCCGGGGCGCAACGGTGGATCGCCGCGCCATGCCGCGAGTTCGGTTCCGGGCGAGATCGCGGTAACGATCGTTTCGCACAGGATCTCGCCCGCGCGAGGAGCCTCTAGTGCTTCTTCGCGGAAGGTGAGCTTGCCGGGGGCTTCGAGCCACACTGTTTTGCCATTTATGCTCATTCGGCAGCCTCTGCTTGCGGTTGCGCGGTGATGTGAGGCGAAAGCACATCGCGCCATGCTTTATAGCCTGCCATTGTCGGATGCACGCCATCGGCACGGTATTCGCGTCCGCCTGGGAATTCGGCGGCAAGATCGATCAATACCACACCCTTCTCCTGAGCGAGTTGCTGTATCCCGGAATTGAGAGCCACTTCGTCTGCACGGCGCTTCATCGTGCAAATATCAAGCGCAGGCTCGCAAGCCGGAACGGTCTGGATTGTTGTGTCGACACCCGCAGCTTTCAGACGATCGATCACCATCCCATACTTTCGCAGCACTGCCTCTATCGGGTTGCCCAGATTGAGATCATTTGTCCCGACTAGAACGAAGGCGCGATCAGGCTCGGCGCGGAGAATTGCATCTAGCCGGACTTCAACCCCGCTCACAGTATCGCCGGATGCCCCGCGGTTGAGAATGTCGGCGTCCGGGAACATGTCTTTCCACGGGGCCATCTCGGTAATGGAGTCGCCAATCACGACTATTTCGGCGCGCGTATCCCAATCGGCCATGGCTAGCCCACGTTCCGTGGCGACCGTGTTATCGCGATAAACTCCGTTGCCCCCTACGCCCGCAGTCGTGGTGACCGCTTCATGGAGAGCCTGAAGCTGAGCGAATGGAAACACCTTGTAGGTTCCGGCAGCAATACCCCAGACAAATGCGCCCAGCACCAGCGCGGCGATGGCGGCGTACTGCATCATGGCGTTTCGCCGTAAAGATGCGGAGCGATTGCCGCGCGCCATTCTTCGAAGCCAGCGCTCCCGGGATGGATGCCATCGATGCTCAAGCGTTCCAGCACGCCGTTTTCGTCTGAGAACCGCCCGTCGAGATCGATGAACGTTGCGCTCTTCGATTCCGCCATTCCCGCAAGAGCCGCGTTCAATTCGCCGACTTGCGTACGCATCGCCTCGTTGCAGGTGTTGTACTGCGTATCCCGGCAGGTGATGACCGATTGGACGAAGACTTGCGCGCCGTCTTCCGACAGGCGATCGACCAACGCATCGTAACGCTCGAGTATCTGACCATTGGTGTTGCGCGCGGCGACATCGTTGATTCCGATCATTACGAACACTTTGGCCGGCTGCGCCTTCAGGATGTCGTCGACCCGCGCCAGCAAGCCGCCCACCCGGTCTCCTGGCACGCCGCGATTGATGATCGAAGCCTCGGGGAAAAGCTCGTCCCAGCGACCGCTTGCGGTGATCGAGTCGCCTGCCATAACGATCTGGGCCTTGGTCTCGAGCGTTGAATAGCGCTCCGCCGAGATCGCGGGGACATCGCTCAGCCGGTAATCGTTATTCGCCCGTTCCGGCGCACCGAACAGTGCGGCCTTGGCCGCGCGCGCTTGCGGGTACGGGAACAGGTCGTAGGCTCCGGCGGAGAACCCCCAGCCGAACGCACCCAGCACCAGCGCTACAAGACCCGCATAGCGTAACATGGGCGCGCCCCTGTCAGTTTGTCGCATATTTCGCAAGCGCAGCGCGCACGTTTGCGGTTTGCACTATCCGGCCTTGGCGATTGAGATGGCCCGCACCATCGAAGAACAGTTCGGCAGGCAGGCAGAACTGGTCAAGGTCGTGCTGCACGAAGTCTGCCGTGCTGAGAGCGCTCAGCTGCGCCGCGATTGAATCGACCTCGCGGGAGCGGCAGGCGGGTTTGGGCATGGCGGCGGGGATGTAGAGGACGTCGAACCCGCGTTCTATCAAGTTGTCCTGCACATAGGCTTCAAACCGGCCGAGTTCTTCGGGCGTAGCAAGAGGCGGATGGTACGCGCTGAAATCGGGCTGCGGGCGGTCGATGGCGAGATGCGATGTCAGGTCGCCCACAGAATTGAAGCCGGAGCGGCGATAGACTTCGTCGACGGCTGTATTGCCAGTGATGTGATGGCGCACTTCCTGATAGGTGCGGTGGATCACATGCGGCAAACAGCGCGGCTGACCGACAAGGTTGGAAAGATCCTTGCGAAGATAGACAACATCGCACCAGATCGCCGAATAGCGCTCGTCTTCGGCCAGCAATTCGAGTTCTGGCAGAAGCACAATCAGATCGTTCTCCGAATCGAGATGCGGTGCGTAAAGGTCCATCAGGTTGCGAAAGCCGATGCCCGCCTGGATCCCTCCATTGAAGACAGGCCGCTCCAATTGCTCACCGAGAATTTCCGCTGAGATCGAAAAAGCCGCCCCCGATCCGCCGATCAGGATGATGCGGCCTTCCTCGCCCTTGCTGCGTTCCAGCATGGCGAGATGATCATCGACCGCCGCAAGGTATCGGCCTTCGCTCACCGGAGAGAACGGGATCGCCTGCCAAAGCGCGACTAAAACCAAGTTGAGCGCCACAAAGACGGCCACCAAAGCAATCAAGGCGCGTTTGCCGCTCATGCCATCAGAACTGGAAGTAGATGAAGGCATTGGCTTCCTGACGTGTAACGGCACCGACCAGCACAAGGATCAGCGCGGCGGCGAAAAGCAGGGTTTCGGCAATCTCCTTGCCCGCCTGGCCAAGCCATGCAAGCCTCAGGCCCTGATCCAGCCGGGTCTGCCCGCGCCACAGAGCATCGACAGCAAAAGCGAGCGCCACAAACAGCAAGCCGGAACGTTCGCTTTGGGGCAGTCCGAATTCCGTGATCGAGCGCGAATACATCGTCCATGCGCTGCTGAAGTCGGGGCTGCGAAACAGAGCGGAAAGAACCACGAACAGGCCGAACGTGTAGATCCAGCCGGACAATTTCAGCCATGCTTTCTCGCCCAGAGTCACAGCCGCTCGCCAGCGCCTTTCCAACACAAGCAGAACGCCATGCGCCGTGCCCCAGACGATGAAGGTCCAGTTTGCGCCATGCCACAGCCCGCTGACGAAGAAAGTCGCAATATTCGCTAACGCGATGCGGCTTTCGGTGCGCTTGCCCTTTCGCAATTCGGCATAGACATAGTCGCGGAAGAACAGCGTCAGCGTGATGTTCCACCCGCGCCAGAGCGCGCTGATCGAACTGGCGAGGAACGGAGTGGCGAAATTGGTCGAAAGCCTGATGCCCATCATCGCCGCTAACCCGATGGCGATTGAGGAATAGCCCGCGAAATCGGCGTAGATCTGGATCGAGAAATACAACATGCCAAGCAACAATTCGCCGCCGCCCATGGTGGCATGCGCTGTCCAGATCCGGTCCACGAATGGCGCGAGGTTGTCCGCAATCACGATCTTCAGGAACAGTCCGGCGATGATCAGGCGGACGCCTTGGTTGACCGACTCCCAAGTCGGTTGAGCGAGAATTGCGAATTGCGGGATAAGTTTGCGCGCGCGTTCAATCGGGCCTGCCACAAGCTGCGGGAAGAATGCGACATATGTTGCATAGCGC
>JBCBHD010000107.1:0-6799 GCA_038526115.1 Pseudomonadota bacterium
ACCAGTAACGTCGGGTTTGATGATGATAACTTTTCTCCTGAGGTCTCTCTAAACTACCGCGTTTCTGATGATGTATCTGTTTTTGGAGCGTACAAGACCGGCTTCAAATCCGGAGGTATTGACACATCGATCCTGCCCACGGTCTCATTGGAGGTTTCGCGTCAGGCGGGCGATTTCAGCAGTTTGAACTTCGACTCTGAGGAGTCTGAGGGGTTTGAGGTTGGAGTAAAATCGGAGCTGTTCGGAAGAAGCTTGCGGCTAAATGCTACGGCCTATCGGTACGTGTTTTCCGACCTTCAGGTTCAGCTCTTTGATGCGGCCGCGATCCAGTTCAACGTCTTGAACGCGAGCGAAATCACCACCACGGGGGTTGATGTCGACTTTCAATGGCTATCGCCAATCGACGGCCTGACGTTTTCAGGAGCGCTTGCCTACCTTGATGCGAGATACACAGAGGATTTCTTCCCTCTGGGGCCTACTGGCGACAATCTTCGTGGCAGAGCGTCTCGAAACGCTCCTGAATTCTCTGGCAATGCTGCGTTTGATTACCGCGTTCCCGTCGGCGAGCTCGACTTCATTCTGAACGGCAACGTCAATTACAGCGGGTCATATTTCTTCGCGGATGAGCGATTGAACGATCCTGTCCAATCAGACTATTTCACTTTCGACGCAGCAGTATCGATTGGCAGTGCAGATGATCGGTGGAAGCTGTCTCTTGCAGCTGTGAACATCGGCAATGAACTGTTCGCCTCTTCGGTAACGGACAGACCCTTCAGGCCAATCGCCGATGGCGATGACAGAGTCGTCAGTTTCAATCGCGGCCGCCAAGTCTTCATAGAAGCGGCTTTCAAGTTCTGACGAAACAGCTTTCAGTACAAATTGCGAGATAATTCATGGCATTGGTCACAGTTATAGGGGCGGCTGGCAGGCAAGGTATCGCCCAGATGCGTCAGTTGCTCAAAGCTGGATACGAAGTGCGTGCTATTTCGCGGAATCCGGATACATTTCAGGGCACTGAATTTGAGAACGTAGAGGTCCGTTCCGCGGATATATTCGATCTGGCGACTTTGCCCGACGCGCTGGAGGGAAGTGACGCTGTTTTCTACACGCACCCCTTTGTCGACATGCACGGGCGCAGTGAGACGATCGGCCAAATTGGCCATGCAGCCAAGGAAGTTGGTGTCCGACGTGTTGTCTGGAACACGTCGAGTTGGGTGCCCGATCGGCCTGGTGACCCTGGCATGTACCAAAGCAATACAGATGGGATGAACGCGCTTTGGCGAAGCGGCGTTAATGGAACCGTGTTCGGCTCGGTTCTCTTTATGGATAACCTTCTGACAAACTGGGCACGGCCGTCCATCGTCAATGAAGATCGCTTTGTCTATTCGCACCGACCTGATCTCGAAGCCAATTGGATCAGCCTGGACGATGTTGCAAAGTTCATGATCGCATCGCTTGGTCGCGATGATCTTGTTGGGCGCTGTTTCAATATCGGCGGCCCTGAGCGTTTGACTCCAGTTATGGTCGCGCAGTCACTTTCTCGAGCTTTAAACAAGCAGATCACATATTCTCCCATCTCACCAGCCGATTTCGGTAGGCTGTTGGTCTCGGCCTTTGATCGCGGTCAGATGACACCCGAGGAAGCGGAGGTTCAAGCCAAGGGTGTCGAAGCGTTCTATGAATACAACAACAACGCGCCAACGCGGCCGTTCGAAGTAAACATAGAACACCTGCTGGATTGCATTCCGATTGAAATGGAGAATTTTGAGCAATGGGCCAGGCGGCAGGACTGGTCTGACAATGCCAACGTAGAACGACCCTCGGGTGGCTAATCCAATGCTAGTTGAACGCCAAAGTGCGTCCTTGGTCAGCTTCGTAGATACAGAGTTTCCTCCAATTAGCGTTGCTGAAGAGCGCCACGGGAGTGAGCGAAAGATGGCCAGCAAGTTCGTTGAAGTCACTGGGCCTAGAGGTATCGATCAGATGCTGGAGCTTGTAACGATCACTTGCCAGAACGACATTCGCGGAGCGGCAACAAACCTGGCGGAGATAGTCGCAGAAGGTGGAATGAAAGCGGCGATTTGCGACGATATCTCAAAGAAGAAGTACTTCGTCGACGCCGTGGGCAGCAATCTAAACGCCGACATTTTTGGTTGGCTGGAGGAAGGTGACCGCTGGTGGGAAGACAATCACTTGGCGCTGCACTCCCCTTTGCCGCGCGCCTGCCGATACGAATGCGAGCCGTTTTGGGTCAACCAGCATGGCTTCCATCTCAAATGGAGCAATTCCTACTTGGCAGAGCTCGACACGTCAGATTTGTTTGAATGCTCGTCGCATAAGGCTGCGATCATTGTGCCTGTGCATCTCCCGTTCGGGCAAATCTCAGCCAACTGCCTCGTGAGTTTGGATAGTGAGAAAGAGGAGTTGTTCGAAGAGTTCAGGTTGTACGGTTCGCTATTTGTGGAACTCATACGCAGGTTTGTCGCAGGTTATGTCCAGGCAATGCGGACAATCAAGCGCATCCCATCGGATTGCATCCTTACCAAACGGGAGATCGAATGCCTGCATTTTGCAGCACAGGGCAAGACTGATTCTGAAATCGCCCTCATTCTCCATCGCAGCCATGCGACCATTCGCTATCATATTCATCGCGCAGGAACGAAGCTCGATTGCGTAAATCGCGCTCAAACAATCTTCAAAGCATCGCAGTTGGGATATTTGGGAAACATTGACTGATACTCGACAGACCCAATCTGAAAATCTGTCATCGTTCCAAGTCGAACAACCCGCGCAATCACGACTAGTGGATGTAAGAGGCTTGTCCCAGGTATGGCTGCCATGTGCGCAAAACGGTTCGGAGAACTGATTGAGACTAGCGTTGGCGTCTGTTGCAAAACGGAAAGGCGACTCGCGGGAAGGAGACAGCTTTGACACGGTTCTGGAAGGTCCTCGGCTGCGCTGTGCTTGCTGGGACTGCAAGTTGTGGCATCCTACTCTGGGACGGTTTGACACCACGGGGCATTTATTATCCGATGTGCGAAGGCGAGCCTGTATACCAGGTGCTTACCACAAAGGGTGGCCGCGTTTCGTGGTCAAAATCCACCGGTAGGATAGCATTCGATAGCCAGGATTTACCCGAGGCTGTCGAGAATGGCAGCCACCTAGTCTACAGTATGGCAGCCGATGGCAGTGACATTCAGTGTGTCACTTGCGGAGTGTTTCCGAAAGGCTGGACGATTGGCAATCCCAGTTGGGGACCAGAAGGACGTTGGCTCGTCGTGCAAGTGGCGGACAATGCCTGCGGTGTGAACCGCAATCTAACGAGCCCGGGCGGCGGCTTTGCCTCTGATTTGTATGCCGTCGATACGCAAACTGGGAAAACGAAGCTTATTCGCGACGTCCCTTGCGATGATAGCAATGGCGTCCTCCACGCCAACGTAAGCGATAGTGGTGAAAAACTCTCCTGGAGCGAGGTGAACAACAAAGTCGAATTGTTTACGAGCAACCTTCAGTTTGGTGGCTGGACACTGATGACAGCCAACATTGAATGGACCGATGACGGACCAGTTCTCAGCGACATTGAAGGCCGAGTTCCCGGTATAACTGGTTTCTATGAGAACCACGGATTTAGCGCCGATGGCTCCCGCTTGATCTACACCGCCTCCAACCAAGATGAACCAGGTTTCCAACAAACAACGATATCAGAACTGGAGCTCGACACCGGCAAAGTATCAGTGATTGCTACGACGGGGTTCAACGAACATGCCAAATATGTTGGCAATGGCGAGTCAATCCTCTTCATGTCGGACCCGAACCGAACTGTTATGCTGTCCTTAGCCGGATACCGCGACAACGACTACCATGTTGCACGGCTAGACGGACGCGCCCGTTGTCAGCTTACGAGCTTTAACGAAGAAGGAGAGTTCCCCAGTCTGGAGATAGAGGGGCACCCATCGGATGAATTTTCCTATGCAGTTACCGATGTGTCGAGCGGACCTGAGCCTGACGCCGTGGTAGGGAGAATGATCGTCAATGCTGGGCATCCATTGCCGGTAGGCAACCTCGGCGCTGAAAACTGGATCGTAAAAATCACGTCACCTTTCATCGCGAATGGACTGCCACACCAAACGGAGGAAGACTAAGTCCTTGTTTCGAGACAAGGGGCTGAATGGGAGCATTGCAAAGCAGTAAAGCGCGCAGAGTGACGTCCGAGGTTGGGTCGTGAGCCGAATGTCGGCTGTTGGAGCAGGATACTTTAGATCCGGAAAGACAGGCTGTGGTCCATATGTCTGCCCAATTCGGTTTCCGCCTTCCACCCTCGTTGAGCCACTCTTACTTCCGGTTGCTTCCGGTTTAAGCTGTTCGCATTAGGAAACTGCGTTCTCCCACTCGAACCGGACCGGGGGCATTATTGGGGGCATACCGTGGATTGAATTCTCCAAGAGCCCCAGAAATCCAATCATTCTGGGCGCCTTTGTGAATCCCACCACCGCACCACAAAACAAGCTGTTGCGAATGCACCTGTTGTTGCGATGTAGTCGCCAGATCAGGCCTATTGAGGTTACTTTCCTCACATCTCCCCTGTTCTCCCCTACTTCGCATTATCTTCGTTTTAACCCGAGAGCGAATACTTCTGAGAGGGATTGAATTGGGGATCACACGGTTTCGCACGCAATGGACTGGGATGCGTGCGGCGAGACGGGCGACAATGGACAACGCTATACCATCGAGAGTGGATGAAGAGTTGCTTGAGGCCACTGGCACTGGCGGCGATCAACGCGTTGCGCCGCGCTTCACACTTCTCATCCGCGCTGCAAAACTGGTTGCGGACCAAGGCGAATTCGTCTGCGTCATTCGCGATGTTTCAGAGACCGGGGTCAGTATCCGGCTTTTTCACAAGCTGCCGCCAAGCGGAGCAATTGAACTCCATATGCCCGGAGGAGAGCGGTATGACATAAAGCCCGTTTGGGAGCGCGGAAACGAAGCCGGATTCGAGTTTGCAGCGCCTGTAAAGGTTGCAAAGCTTATAACGGAATCTGGCGAATACCCCAAACGTGGGCTGCGCCTTGGCTTGTGCTTTCCTATCACTGTCAGCACGCTCACGCAGAGTTGTGAGGCGATTATCGAAAACGTGTCTCAGCAAGGCGCCCGCTTCTCGTGCGATGGTCTGTTCGCGATTGATCAGATCCTGCAACTTGAAGGCGAAGAGATGAAGAATGTCCGAGCCAAGGTGCGCTGGCGGAGAGACAGCGCCTATGGGGTCGTGTTCGATGATACGTTCACACTCGGCGACTTTGCGCGAATGGCCGCGCGTCTGCAGGCTCCAGGATTGCTAGACACCTAAACCTCTTTACGAAGCGCATTTGGTTTTCCCCGCTACGGCTCGAGTGGCGTCCGGTGCTACGAATTTACCCCTAGGCAACCATTTTCCTTCATGACTGGTGACCAACCATTGCGCAGGGCGCAACGGATGGGGGCTTGTGACATGCAGCTTGGCGTTGAACCGGTGGATTTTGAAGGCGATTGCGCCGTCATCTCCCGTGCTCGTCCTGCCCAGCCTCCATTCGTGGGAACTGGGCTGCATGGAGCGTAAGGCAATGCTGGTCGAACGCCGCCGTAGCCCATTCCCGCTCGAACTCTTGGTCCGCGTGGCTATTGCCTGGGCGTTTGTCGCTACGGTTCTGATTGCGGCCAATTGGGCTTCGATCTCCGGCCCCGAAGCTCTGCTTTCGCTCACACCACTTGGGTGTGCCATGCTGTTGTCGGCGCGCATAGCGTGGCGACTGATGGGTGAAGAAGAGGCGACACTGGCCGCCTTGATTCCGGCGCTTACGATCCCCGTTCTGTTTGAATTCTCTTCTTCACAAATCGATCACTATGAGTGGCAGATCAATTTGGCTTTGGTTGCTGTGAATGCGCTCTTGTCGCGCCGCCCGACGATTGGCGGATGGGTGATCGGCGCAACTTGCGCCGCGTGGCTGGTATTGTCGGCTGAAGGGCTGGTCTTTGCCGGCGCAATTGCCTGTATTCTGGCATTGCGTTGGGTTCGCAATCGCGAAGCTCGCGCTTGGCTTATTGGTTGGGCGCAGGGAATTGCAGTATTTGCTTTGATCCTATCGCTTGCTCTCGCAGTTATGCAAGGCACCTCTCTGTCCTGGGACAGTCTTGGCTTCGGCCAGATCATAGCCATTGCCTGGGTCGCCGTGACCGTGACACTTCTTGGCCGGTTCGAACCGCTTCCTGCCGGTGCACGACTGTTAGGCCTTGGGAGTGCGGCTGCGGGAGCTATTGGTCTTGCACTAATGACAGTGCCGCATGTGAGTGTGCCAAGCGTCCTACCGATATGGCAAGCCAGCGTATCGGCGATGCTGCAATACTGCGTCGCGCCGCTGATCGGGATCTTCGCAGCGACCAATCTGGCTAACTCATCACGCGACTGGCTGCGTCGCTATTGGGGCGATTATGCTTTGTTTCTGATCGCAGCTTTTGTGTTTGCCCTGATCTACACACCAGCGGCAGCGATTGCCTGCGTGTTGGCAGCGCCGCCGCTTGCCTGGCAAGTGCGCGAATGGCTGCGCCGGATCCGGTTGGTCAGGCCAGTAGGCCAGCGCCTGGTTGCTACGCTGGCCCTTGCATGGGCGCTTCTTCCAGCGCTCCCTGTGATTGTTCTTACCAAGCTGGCATAGGCGACCAGCCACCGACCCCTGTCAAAGGGGGTGCTGCGTCAGGCCGGGCTGAAGTCCCCAACCGGCTTATGCCGGGATGAAGTCCCCAACCGGCTTATGCCGGGATGAAGTCC
>JBCBHD010000107.1:6899-9541 GCA_038526115.1 Pseudomonadota bacterium
CAACCGGCTTATGCCGGGATGAAGTCCCCAACCGGCTTATGCCGGGATGAAGTCCCCAACCGGCTTATGCCGGGATGAAGTCCATCGCCAGACCATTAATGCAATGGCGTTTGCCAGTTGGACGCGGACCATCGCCGAAGATGTGACCCAAGTGGCCGCCGCAATCTGCGCAAT
This sequence comes from Pseudomonadota bacterium, assembly GCA_038526115.1. Classification (GTDB taxonomy): domain Bacteria; phylum Pseudomonadota; class Alphaproteobacteria; order Sphingomonadales; family Sphingomonadaceae; genus Erythrobacter. Next base: position 7,074 of record JBCBHD010000107.1, read on the forward strand.
GCACTTCGGTGCGCGGATAGCCGATCTTGTAATCGGTAGACGTGCCGACTGCGCCTTTGTCGATCGCCTTGTAAAAGCTCGGCCAGCCGGTCTTGCTGTCATATTTGTGCGCCGACGAATAAAGCCTGTTGCCGCACCCGGCGCAGACAAACGTGCCTTTGCGCTTTTCCTTGTCCAGCGGAGAGCTAAAGGCGCGCTCTGTCCCTGCATCGCGCAGTATGCGGTATTCGGCACGGGTCAGTTTGCGGCGCCACTGCGCCTCTGTTTTTGTAACTCGAAACCGTTTCTTGCTCTTGGCTTCGGCGGCGCCGCATCCAGCCAGAATCGGCGCGGTCACGGCAATGGCCGCGCCTGCGAGAAAGTTCCTGCGATGGGTCTGTCCAAAAGGCATAGCTATCCCGTCCTCGGAAATTGTGTCCTACACAAGATACGCAAGCAATCGGAAAAAGGTTACGCCAGCCGGCGCTAGAACTCGGTTATTTCGACTTCGAGCTTGCGGAAGCCATGGACAAAGTTCGCTCGGACCCTCTCCACATCGCCAGCGACATGCACGCGCATCCGGCGCTTGTGCATTTCTTCAAGCAGAACGCGCAATTGCAGTTCGGCCAGGCGGGCACCGACGCAGCGGTGGATGCCGTATCCGAATGCAATGTGCCGTCGTGCGTTTTCGCGCGTGATGTCGAGCTTGTGCGGATCAGGGAAGATTTCTTCCTCATGGTTGGCTGCGAGATACCACAGCACGACCTTATCGCCTTTTTTGATCGTTTGTCCGAACACTTCGGTGTCTTCGGTGCAAGTCCGGCGCATATGCGCAAGTGGCGTTTGCATGCGCAGACATTCCTGCACGGCATTCGGGATCAGATCGGGCTTCTCTTCGAACAGCTTGCGCTGATCAGGGAACTTGTCGAGCGAGTGGATGATCCCGCTCATTGTGTTGCGCGTGGTGTCGTTTCCGCCGACGATCAGCAGCACCAAATTGCCGATGAACTCTTCGGGGCGCATCTGATTCATGGCTTCGGAATGGACCATCATCGAAATCAGATCGTTGCCAGGTTCCTTGTCCTGCGTGCGCTCGATCCACAGCGACTGGAAATAGGCCGCCATCTCGTGGAGGAATTCCCAGCGCATCTCATCAAGTTCGCGGACGGTCGCCAGTTCGGTATCACCCGACCAGTCTGACCAAAAGGTCAGCATCCTGCGATCTTCCCATGGGAAGCCGAACAGGATGGCGAGCATGCCGGTGGTGAGTTCGATGGAGACGGTGTCGACCCAATCGAACACTTCACCGCGAGGCAGAGTGTCCAGCAACTCGCCTGTTCGCTGGCGGATTTCTGCTTCCATGTCGCCCATCGCGCTTGGAGTGAACTTTGGCGCGACTGTGCGGCGCTGGCCGGTGTGCTGCGGCCGGTCCATGGCGATGAACATGGGCAATTCGCGGCGGTCGGCTGTGCTGGCTTCGAGCTCTTCGTCGCTCAGCCGTTCGAGAATGGTGATCCCGCCATGTTCCCAGCTGGAAGAGAAGATCTCAGGCTGCGCTTCGATGTGTTGAATCGCCTTGTGTCCGACGACAGCCCAATAGGGGCCATAGGGGCTTTCCGGAATGTAATGCAGCGGCCCAGCATCCTGCATTTCCTTGAAGATCGGCTGCCAGCGATCCTCGAAATAGATATCGGAACGGCTCACGTCCCATTTGTGCGAGTGCTGTGGACGTTCTTCCGGATGGTTCTCAAAATGCGCTTTCAGCGCCTGGTAAGCCGTTGGGCTTGTGCGCACTTTCGGACGTTCTGGCGCAATCGTCGCCATAGCTCTCTCCTCATGGGCGGCTATTGGCTTTGTGCCATGTCGGTGGCCACCCTTCCGACTCGCATCCTGCCTTAACTGACACGGGTGTCAATAGTCAGTTGCGATTTGCGACCTACTCGGCAGGTTCGACTGCCATTTTGTTGCGCTGAACCGATCGTCCCCATCGCCGCTTTTTCATTTCATGTCCCGCGCCGCCTGATTTCATGACCTTTTTGCGGAATAGCATCGATCCGCCTTTGACCAGTACGATGACAGCGACAGCCTGCCAGGCCAATGCAACGGCATGGACCCAAAGCGTTTCATGCAAAGCAGCACGGGCCATCATCGCGAAAGGTGAAGAGAGCGGGACAATCACCGCCACGGTCTCCAGCGTTGAGCCGGTGTCAGCGACGGTCGCCATGGCGAGGAAAAACACCATCAGCTGCATCATCGTCACCGGCATCGACATGGTCTGCACTTCGCGCACGGAGCTTGCCATCGATCCGATGGTGAGAAACAAGGATCCGAGCAGCAGATAGGCCATCGAGAAATACACGATGCCCAACGCGATGAAGAGCGGCCAGCCCACCGCCGGGCCGGGAAGCTCGCGGTAATTGGTTTGCGTAACTGTGACGATGGCGTCTTCGGCGATCGACCAGAAACCCCATCCCACTGTTCCCCAAACC
>JBCBHD010000108.1:0-9506 GCA_038526115.1 Pseudomonadota bacterium
CCAGTGTGCCTTCTTCCATAGTCGGAGAAAGCGCACTGGCAAAATGGTTGGTCAAAGCCGGAGACGGGATTCGGTCTGGCGACATCATGGCGGAGATTGAGACTGACAAGGCGACTATGGAGTTCGAAGCGGTCGATGAAGGCACGTTGGCAGCTGTCCTTGTAGAGGAGGGCTCCGAAAACGTTTCAGTCGGCACGGTGATCGCGATGCTGGCGGAAGATGGCGAGGCATTGGAGGAGGCAAAGGGCGCGGGCGAAACTCCTGCGCCAGCACCAACTTCTGAGGCTGCAGGACCGGCGGCGACACCCACGGCACGAAAACTTGCTGAGGCTAACAACGTTGATCTCTCTCAGATCGAAGGAACGGGGCCAAAGAGCAAAATCACCAAAGGTGACGTCGAAGCCGCAATTGGTACAAGTTCGGCTTCGCCCGCACCCGCCGTGTCGCCTGCACCCGCGCCATCCCCCACGCCTGCAACTGGCAGTGCTGAGAGAGTGATCGCATCGCCGATTGCTAAGCGGATCGCCGAACAGAAAGGCGTTGATCTCGCTGCAGTGAATGGGACCGGGCCGAACGGTCGAATTGTGAAGGCTGACGTTGAGAATTTCGAACCCGCTGCGGCAGCGCCAGCTCCAGTTCCTTCCCCTGCGGTGAGTGCACCGAGCGCGTCGGCTGGACAATCGACAGCCCCAGATTTTGGCGCGCCTTTCGAAGAAGAAAAGGTATCGAACGTTCGAAAGGTCATCGCGAGGCGCCTCACGGAGAGCAAGCAGACTGTTCCACACTATTACCTCACAATGGATATCCGGCTCGATCCACTCCTTGCCTTGCGCAAAGAGCTGAATGCATCGCTGGAGCCAGATGGAGTAAAGCTGTCAGTCAACGATCTGCTGATCAAAGCCTTGGCTCGCGCCCTTATCCGTGTGCCGCAGTGCAATGTCAGCTTCCATGGCGAAACCATGCGTAGGTATTCCCGTGCAGACATTTCGGTAGCGGTGGCCGCACCGTCTGGCTTGATCACTCCCGTGATCACTGAAGCGGATACCAAGGGATTGGCTGCGATGTCTACTGAGATGAAGGAACTGGCCGCTAAGGCACGTGACGGGAAATTGCAGCCTCACGAGTATCAAGGTGGGACCGCAAGCCTCTCAAATCTTGGGATGTTTGGCATCAAGCAGTTTGATGCGGTCATCAATCCACCTCAGGGAATGATCCTTGCGGTCGGGGCTGGTCAGCAAGCGCCGTGTGTTATCGATGGAGCCTTGGGTGTTGCGACGGTCCTCCATGCATCGGGTAGCTTCGACCACCGCGCTATCGACGGGGCCGAGGGTGCGCAGCTTATGGAAGCGCTTAAGCAGTTGATCGAGAACCCGATGGGGCTTGTCGTATGATTGGTTCGGCGCTGCTCTTGACTGCGGCTCCGTTGCCCGTGGAGGTTGAAGCCGGCGAACGATTGATCATGGTAGGGCAAGACGGTGCTGATCTCGATGCTTGTGCTGGCGTTGGTCAAGTTCGTGGTCTCGATCCCGGTGGAGACAACTTTCTGAGCGTGCGGATAGCGCCCGGAACGGACGCGAGGGAACGCGACCGCATTCAGAATGGTAATCGATTGTTCCTGTGTGATCAGGCCGGCGATTGGTACGGCATCGTTTATCAAAAGGCCGGAGATACACTAACCGAATGCGGAACTGGGACCCCGTCTGCTTACCAAGGGGCGTATAGAGGTCCGTGCCGATACGGTTGGGTCCACAAGTATTTTGTAGAATTACTGTCCGGTTAAGGACGATGCCTCAACGCGATCCTCTTATTCGTGTCACGGCGATGCCGGCCGATACCAACCCTTATGGAGGGGTGTTTGGTGGCTGGTTGATGAGCCAGATGGCGCTGGGTGCAGGATCGCTCGCAAGCAAAGTGGGCAATGGCAAAGCGGTGGTCGTCTCGGCCACCGACTTCGCTTTCCCCGGCGCTATGGCGGTCGGCGATGAGCTCAGCGTGTTTTGCGACATCATTACGACCGGGACCACTTCACTAACGATTGCCGCAGAAGCCATAGCGCGAGAGCGCAACTCAGACGCAGAAACCAAGGTCGCCCAAGGCACATTCAAGTTTGTGCTTCTGGATGATCACAACCGACCGCGGCCTGTGGCCGTTGGCGATTCACTCTCCCTCCCCAAGGAAACACTCAATGGCTGACACTTCTTACGACGTAATCGTGCTTGGATCCGGGCCAGGAGGCTATGTTGCGGCCATCCGTTGTGCGCAGCTCGGTTTGAAGGCTGCGATCGTTGAGCGCGAAAACCTTGGTGGGATTTGTCTGAACTGGGGATGCATTCCGACAAAGGCGATGCTGCGGTCGGCAGAAATCTACCACTATATGCAGCACGCAGGCGATTATGGATTGGTTGCCAAAGGGATAGAAGCGGATCTTGATGCTATTGTTAAACGCAGCCGCGGGGTTGCTAAGCAGCTAAATCAAGGTGTCGGTCACCTGATGAAGAAGAACAAGATCACCGTCCATATGGGTGAAGGGCGTTTGACCGGTCCAACTTCATTGACGGTAAAGAGCGATAAAGGCGAAGAGCAGCTCACAGCAAAGCACGTCATAGTCGCGACCGGAGCGCGAGCTCGCGATCTTCCATTTGCTCCCGCTGATGGAAAACGTGTCTGGACCTATCGCCACGCCATGGTTCCACAGGAAATGCCTACGAAACTGCTGGTTATTGGTTCAGGCGCAATTGGCATCGAGTTTGCCAGCTTTTACAATGACATGGGCGTCGATGTTGCGGTGGTTGAAATGCTCGACCGGATCGTGCCGGTTGAAGATCACGATGTCTCTGCTTTCCTTCAGAAGTCTCTGAAAAAGCAGGGAATGAACATCATGACGGGAGCCGGGGTCGAGGATATCAAGGTCGGCGCAAAATATGTCACTGCCAAGATCAAGGACAAGGCTGGCAAGGCTGAAACAATCGAGTTCAGCCATGTGATCGTGGCTATCGGCATCCAGCCAAACACCGAGAATATCGGGATCGATAAACTTGCGGACATGGAGCGCGGCTTCATCCAGATAGATCCTTTCGGCCGCACCAAGACGAAAGGACTATGGGCGATAGGGGATTGTACACCTGGCCCGTGGCTCGCACACAAAGCTAGTCACGAAGGCGTGAGCTGCGCTGAGGCAATCGCCCAAGAGCTTGGAAACAAAGAGGTTCATCCCCACGCGCTTGATCGCAACGCTATTCCTGGCTGCACCTATTGTCATCCTCAGGTGGCGAGTGTTGGAATGACAGAGGCGGCCGCCAAAGAGGCAGGCCTCAAGATCAAAGTTGGAAACTTCCCGTTCATTGGCAATGGTAAAGCAATTGCGCTGGGTGAAGCTGAAGGGTTGATCAAAACCGTGTTCGACGCAGGAACCGGCGAACTTTTGGGTGCGCATATGGTGGGCGCTGAAGTGACCGAGCTTATCCAAGGTTACACGGTGGGCAAAGTGCTGGAAACGACCGAGGCTGAGCTGATGCAAACGGTATTTCCGCACCCGACACTCTCAGAGATGATGCATGAGAGCGTGCTCGATGCTTATGGCCGAGCAATCCATATCTGACAGGGTCGGGACGATGGGAAAACCTGAAGACAAAGACACTTCGAAGGATCCGTTCCTGACGAAAGACGACCTAATCGCGCACCTAAAAGGACAGATGTTTCCTAAGGGAAAGAAGTTCGCGCCTTCTCTGGTGATGTGGGGCGATCCACACGGGGGTGAGCAGGATATCGATCATCTTGATCATCTGCAGCCGCCTGACGCGGATTAAGAACCCTCCATACCCTCCGAAAGCGGGAGTGACGTCACTATTTCTTATGACGTCAAAGTGATTCGGTCCTGTCAAAATTTCCGACGCTGTTTCAGAGGCGAGACATTAATTCTCGGAAACTCTTACGGAAAGTTTCTTTGCGGCAGTTTTGGGGCGTTTACTCAGTCTTAACGCTCAGGAACCGCAAACGTCTGTGAATTGCGAATTGAGTAAGCGAGTCCTTAACCAATTCCAGACCTGCTCGACTTCTTAAAATCTTAACCAACCGCATGAACCGGGCTCACATTGGCCTGCGCGTAGAAGGTGCTCACTGAGAAGGCGCTTGGTGCGTCAAAACCGAAGTTAGGTGAGTTCATGTTGAAGAGTTTCACAACCGGTACAGCTGGCATTGCCATTGCTGCGTCGCTCGTAGGAACTGCTCATGCGCAGGAAATCCCGGCGGATCTTTCGGCTGTTGCCGAAGAGCCTCGGATCGTCCTGGTCACAGATAGCGTGCATGAAGACGCGCAGTCTGATGAGGAAGAAACCGTAGCGCCCATGTATGCGTATGCCGATGCGGAAAGTTCTGCACTGGCTCATGCAGCATCGTATTACCCGACCGACTTGCTCGCATCGGATGCGGCGCTAGCTGCGGCTTCGGTCTCTATCAGTCCGGCTATGCAGGAAGCGATCTATTCGGTCGATTTCCTCGCCGATGCGCCAGCTGGTCCTGTTGTCTCACCAGCTCCCGTTTCGACCGGTATTGTTACTCCGCAGAGTGTTGACCCGCTCTATGGTCACATCAATCCGTTCTATGGCAATATCAGTCCGTTCTACGGCGACATCGATGCATTCTGGGGTAACATCAATCCGTTCTACGGTCACATCAATCCGTTCTACGGCGACATCGATGCATTCTGGGGCCACATCAATCCGTTCTACGGCCACATCAACCCGTTCTATGGAGACATCGGCGCTTTCTGGGGCAACATCCGTCCGTTCGACGAAGCTCAACTAGCCGCGCTCGGCAAGTATGGCGAGGAATCGGCTGCGCAGATCGGACTCATTGAACAGAATTGGTCGAGCTTGAAGTATGGTATCAGCGTGCTTGGCGCTGTGAGCATTTCCTATGACGGCACACCAGATAAGATCCGCAATTCTCTCGAAACGCTGATCTCGCAGGCAGAGGCGCAGTTCGGTGACGCTTACACGGCGAAAACTGGCAAAAGCTTCCGCGATGGTTTCGTGGCTGAGGTGCTGGACCGGCATGGTCTCGACCTGACGAACAGCTCTTCCGCAAAAGAGACACTGGCAAAGAACGAAGCCGAGCGCGCCGCATTCTACCTCGATTGGCATGACAGCCTCATGCAGTATTCCGGTGTCGACCAGGTCGATCACTGGATGGCAGCCATCAACTGGACTCCGTCTGTGACGGAAATTCAGGGTGAAGGTGCAGACACAATCATCGGTATTGTTGATGGCAGCTTCTCCGCTGATGCAGATCTTGGCAACAATGTGCTTTGGACGGGTGGAAACACGTCTGAAGTAGGCGGCCACGGTGTCGGTGTCGCCAGCCTTATCGCGGGTGCACATGACGGCGAAGGCATCATGGGGATCGCGCCTGAGGTTCACATTGCGGCTTACAACCCGTTCGGAGCCGATGGCACTTCGTCATGGGACGATGTACGCAACGGTATCACGACACTGATGTATCGCTACCTCGGCACTCGCAACGAGACAGGCTATGTCAGCATCGTCAATCTGTCGCTTGGTGAAAGCGGTTGGACAGCCTCACAAGGCCTCGCTGACACCCTTGCGAGTCCGCTGATCTCCCCATGGTTTGACGAGACTGTCTATGTTGTTGCCGCCGGAAATGATGGCATCACACAAAACACCGACATCAACTGGGATTTCGGAGACAATCGCGATCCGTCGATCATTTTTGTCGGCTCGATCAATCCACTCGGCGAAATCTCGGACTTTTCGAACCGTCCAGGCAATACATGTTTGCTGACCAACGGCGTGTGCCAGTCTGGCAACGAACTGATGAACCGTTTCATCGTTGCTCCGGGCGAGTTGATCCTTGTTTCGGACGGGCAGGGCGGTGTCGTCCGTCGTTCGGGTACGTCTTTCGCGGCTCCGCTGGTTTCAGGCGCGATCTCGCTGCTGCACGATCGCTGGCCTTGGCTGGTGCGTCATTCCGAAGAGACGACTGAGATCGTATTCCGCTCGGCTCGTGACCTTGGCGCTCCTGGGGTGGACGCTGTGTATGGTCATGGTCTGCTGGATGTGACTGCTTCGCAGTCACCGCTCGATTTCAATGCAATGACGTTTAATTCTTATCAGAAGTCGAACATCACCTCGGGTGACCTTCCCGGCTATGCGAGGCAGTCTGTCTCTGTGACCGAACTTCTCGGTGGTATTCCAAGCTGGTGGGAAACCGAAGATGTTTTCTTCACCATGTTCGAAGAGATCGGCGACACTTATCGCGACTTCTCAGTCCCGGTATCGGCTTTCCAGTACGGCCAGACCAACAACGTTCTTGGTCGTACCGAGCGGTTGCAGGACTTTGTCAGCCAACGCTTCTTTAACTGGATCAACAGCGGCGGTACTGACACCTATGGTGACGGACAGGCCGGTTTCTCCGAAGTTCGCTCGAACGGCGCTCAACTGAATGGCGATTGGGCTCTGCGCTATGACGCGATCATGCCAACCGTCACTCCGGAAGGCACCTGGCGCCCAACGCACAGCGCTGCGACTTTGACCAATCCGAACGGCAAGATGTCGTTCACGCTCGGACACGGCCAAGGCGCGATGGCTCTTGGTGGATATCGCTTTGGTGTTATCAGCGATCACGATCCATTCACCGGCGGCGTGAACCCGGTTCTTGGCTTCGCTTCGGGTGAGATCTTCGCCGCCGCAAGCTACAAGATTGCACCGGGTACTAGCGTCAAGCTGGGTTATTCTGAGAACCGCGAAGAGTGGGACGAAGTTGGCGGCGTAACTGCGGAGCAGTTGCTTAACCGCCGTGAACTGGGCGATCGTCCGGCCACCGCGTTCACTCTCGATATCGAGCAGAAAGTAAGCGAGAGCGTTTCCGTCGGGGTGAACTACACCAACCTACGCGAAGTCAACGCTTTGCTTGGCACTCAGACTTCTGCTTCAGCCTTGCTGGGTAATGGTTCGCAAACCGATGCGATGACAGTCTCGGCTAGCTTCAATGCCGGAAACGGTTTGAGCTTTGATTTGTCGGCAACCGGTGCACGCACCGAAACCGCCGAAGGTCAGGTCTTCTCAAACGCTGGCAAGATCTGGAGCACTGCGGGTCAGTTCACAGCAACCAAGCGCGGCTTGTTCTCAGACAGCGACAGTCTGCGTCTGTCAGTCGCCCAACCTCTGCAGGTTGAGCAAGGATCGTTGTCTGTCACGTCGGATGTGGTGCTTGACCGCGAGACTGGCGAGATCGGTCAGTTAACCCAAACTTTCGGCATCGAAACCCGGCGTCGTGTTACTGGAGAGGCAGTTTATGCCATGCCGTTAACCAGATCTTCTGAGTTCGGTGTCTTTGGTAGATATGTAAGTGCCGGGGAAGTTGGCGACGATCAGAACTACGTCGTTGGCGGGAATTTCAGCCTCCGGTTCTAAACAAGATTAGGCAGCGCGGCGGGCTACCAGGGCCCGCCGGGTTAGCCGAACAACGGGGGGAACTTGGAAGTGTTGAAGGGAGCCATCAAGCAGGTCAGCTTTTTGACCGCGACACTTTCTCTTGGTCTTGCCGCCCCAGTCTTGGCTGATGGCCATGGCAAGTCAGCCGAATTCGACGACACGATCGGCGAAGCCAAATCTCTCATGATGGCAGACTCTGCGGCCGCTCTTCAGCTGGCCCGAGAAGCCAAGTCTCTTGTTACCGACGATAGCGACGCCGCCGCCAAAGATCGGCTGACCGCTCAATGGCTCGAAGGCGAGGCGCTCATGCGTCTGAACCGTGCCGATGAAGCTGGCAGCATTATCGAAGAAGCGCTCAAAACAGCTTCGACCCGCTTCCCCGACGACAAGTTGCACGCCGACCTCTTGCGGTCGCAAGCGTCGTTCAAAGCGGGCGCTGGAATGTACGGCGAAGCGCTCGACTTTTTCCTGTCGGCGCACAACCGCTACAAGGCGCTTGGTGAAGATCGCAGCCGAGCAATTGTTCTGCAGAACATCGGTTCGCTCTATTCCGACGCACGCGACTATGAGCGAGTCCTGCGCTACTATCGTCAGGCCAACGATGCGTTTCCTGAGGACAACGCGCTTGCGCTGTCAGCGCACAACAACACCGCAAACGCTCTGAAAGAGCTCGACCGTCTGGAAGAGGCGGAAGAGGAATTTCGCAAAGCGCTGGTAGTTGCTGGCAATATGGGCAGCCCGATGCTCGAAGCCCGGATCCTGACCAACATCGCTTCCACACAATATCTCAACGGGGAATATTCAGCGGCCGAGGATTCGGTCGTGCGTGGTCTCCGCATTGCGTATGAAGGCGCACCGGAGTGGCGGCCCTTCCTTTATGGTGTTCGCGCTCAGATTGAGTTAGCTCGCGGAAATCTGACAATGGCTGAGGACTATGTCTCGCAGACTTTTGCTCGCGAAAACCTGTCAGAAACATCGCCGTTCTTCCGTGATTTCCATGACACCGCGCACAAGGTCTATTCGGCGCGGGGTGAGTACAAACTGGCAGCGGAACACCTTGCAGCGTTCCACAGGATCGATGGCCAGGCTCGCGATCTTTCGGCCACAGCAAACAACGCGCTTTTGGGAGCGCGATTTGACGCGGCGAACCGCGAACTGCGGATATCAAGGCTTTCGGCCGAGAAGGCTGCAAACGAAGCGCGGCTGACAAGCGCGCAGAATCAGGTGATCCTGCTTACGACCGGTATCGCTTTGGTCGTAGCTGCATTCCTGATCGCGCTTCTGATCCTGCGCACCGTTAGCCGCAGTCGGGCCGCGATTAAAACCGCGAACGAGAAGCTGACCTACGTCACTCAGCACGACGGGCTGACCGGCCTGTTTTCGCGTGATCACTTCCGCAACCTGCTCGAAGAGACTGCAAAGTCCTGCGCTGCTACGGGCAAACAGGCCGTGTTGATGTTCATCGACCTCGACCGGTTCAAGCAAGTGAACGATATTTATGGTCACGCAATCGGAGACCAGCTGCTGGCCCGCGTTGCAGAGCGTTTCCGCAATTCTGCCGGTCAAGAAGCTGTAATTGGGCGTTTGGGTGGCGATGAATTTGGTTTGCTTTTGCCTATCGATACCAAGCTCGATGATGCCGCAACTATTGCCGATGAGATCATCGAGTGCGTGAGCGAATTCTATCAGATTGACGGATACGAAATCTCAATCGGCGCTTCCATCGGTCTCGCTGTTGTCTGCGGTGAGACGTCCACCAGTGTCCACATGACCAACGCGGACCTTGCGCTCTATGAAGCCAAGAACCGTGGTCGCGGACTTTGCGTGACGTATGAGCAATCCATGCGCAACAAACTGGAAGACCGCTCCAGCCTGGAAAGTGACCTCGGCGAAGCGCTTGAAAACGGTCAACTTTCGATCAACTATCAGCCGATAATTACTGGCAAAGATGGTTCTGTGATGGGCTATGAAGCGCTGATGCGGTGGAGCCATCCAGAGCGCGGGGTTGTGCCCCCAAGTGTGTTCATTCCTATCGCTGAAGAGGCGTTGCTGATC
>JBCBHD010000109.1:0-9400 GCA_038526115.1 Pseudomonadota bacterium
TCGCGAGAGAGAACGGGGCAATCAGCCTGCTGGATAACACATGGGCCAGCCCGCTCGGTTTTGCGGGATTGGAGCATGGCTGCGATATCGTAATGATGAGCTTGTCGAAGCATGTCGGCGGCCATTCTGACCTGATGATGGGTTCGGCCAGCGCAGGGGAACGGTGGTACCGGTCCTTGCGCCGCACCTCGCAGGATCTTGGTCATGTTGTCTCGCCCGACGATGCGGCCCTTGCCTCTCGCGGTTTGCGAACGATGGCTTTGAGGCTGCAACGGGGAACAGAAAGCGCGATCCGGATTGCGCAGTGGCTCGATCAGCAACCTCAAGTCGCGCAGGTTATGTGTCCGCTCCTGCCCGGTAATCCTGGCTATGACCTATGGAAACGCGACTTCACCGGAGGCTGCGGCCTGTTCAGCTTTGTGCTCGACACAACCGATGCAGGGGCTTGCGGACGTGTAGTTGACGCCTTGGACCTGTTCGGCATCGGATACAGCTGGGGAGGGTTTGAAAGCCTCGCTCTGCCCATCTTTCCGCAACAACATCGGGGCGTTATGGGCACACCAAACCTTGCCGAGGGTGGCGCTCGCGCTGCCATTCGCCTATCCATTGGCCTAGAGGACCCGGAAGACTTGATCGCCGACCTCGCTCAGGCGCTCGACACGATGGATGACAGATGACTGCAACCCTGCCAGCAAGCGCGACTGAAGCGACCGATCCAGCCGCCGACGCGGAAACCACCGAAGGCGAAACCGGTGCCGAAGGAGAGGCAGCGGCAGACGGTGAAGGGACAGAAGCAGCCCCCCCGGACCCAGAGCCAACGCCTGAAGAACCGGTCGAGGTCGTCGAAGGCACTCAGGGTCTGAAGGACGCCGTCTCTGAACAGAGTGAAACAGTTGGCGGTTTTCTGGAAACACTCGACGCCTGGGCGGTCGAAATCGGAAACCTGCGGATTTCTACGCTGGATGTGTTGCTGATCATCGGCGTAATTCTGCTTGTCATCACCGCGGCGTGGATGCTGACTCGCATCAGCCGAAACCTTATCCAGCGCATTTCGCGCTTTGACAGCACGCAAAAGCTGCTCGCCGAGAAACTCAGCACGATCGCGATATGGGCTCTGGCATTCTTTGTCGGTATCGACCTGCTCGGCATCGACTTGACCGCCCTCGCATTCTTTGGCGGCGCCTTTGGCCTGGCCATCGGTTTTGGCCTTCAAAAAACCTTCGGCAACTTGATCTCGGGAATCCTGCTTCTGCTCGACAAGTCGATCAAACCAGGCGACGTGATTTCGGTCACCGATGCAGCCGGCAACGAAGCCGTGGGCCAAATCCGCAAGATCGGTATCAGGGCGATCTCGGTCATCACCCGCGACCAGACCGAGCATCTGATCCCGAACGAGAACTTGATGATCAATCAAGTGGTCAATTGGTCTTACAGCTCGCGCGATGTGCGTGTGAAGGCGCCTGTGGGCGTATCGTATGACAGTGATCTCGATCTCGTGACCAAGCTGCTTTACCAAGCTGTCGATGAAACCGATCGTGTGCTTCCGCGGCCTAAGCCGCGTGTAAATCTGATGGGCTTTGGCGACAATTCGGTCGATTTCGAAGTCCGATTCTGGATTCAAGACCCCGAAGGCGGCCTCGCAAACATTCGCTCCGATGTTTACATGCGTATCTGGCAGCTGTTCAAAGAGAACGACATAGAAATCCCGTTCCCTCAGCGCGATTTGCACTTGCGTTCCAGCAAGCAACTCGATCAACTGGTCGAGCTAATGTCGGCGGGCAAGGTCGGCGGATAATAGGTTCCGGCACAGGCACAAAAGCTTTCCTTACCCTGCCCCAATCCATTCTCACTGGCGCGAAGAAGCTCGGTCGACCATTTCCGGTGCATGGAAAAGACCGGAACAATCTATCTTGTCGGCGCAGGACCGGGTGATCCTGACCTTTTGACGCTGCGGGCTGCGCGCTTGCTCGAAACCGCTGAGCTGGTTGTGCATGACGGCCTGGTTTCGCAGGAAATCCTCGACCTCGCCCCGGAATCGGCTGAGTTCATATCTGTTGCAAAGAAGCGCGCTCGGCACACTTTGCCGCAGGACGATATCAACCAGCTGCTGGTGCGTGAAGCACTGAAGGGCCGCGATGTCGTTCGCCTCAAAGGCGGCGACCCGCTGATTTTCGGACGGGGCGGCGAAGAGGCCGAACTGGCGCGTGCGCAGGGCGTTCCCGTTGAGATCATTCCCGGCATTTCCGCGGCCAATGGTGCGGCAGCAGCGGCCCAGATCGCACTCACGCACCGTGACGCATCAAGTATCGTCAGCTTTGTCGCAGGCCAGTGTAAAGGCCTTTCGGACCAAAATTGGTCTGGCCTCGCCGGCAAAGGGCGCACGCTGGTGATCTATATGGGCGTCAAAACCGCGCCGCAGATTGCCGAAAAGCTGATGGCTGATGGCTTGGCTCCGGGTGTTCCCGTGGCCGTGATCGAGAATGCTGCGCGATCAAATATGCGTGTGGTTCGCGGCTTGCTTGCTGGTCTGCCTGATTTGGTTGTCGACCACGCGATCCAAAGCCCCGCTCTCATCATGATCGGCGATGTCACAGCACGCGACGATGTCGCTCTTGCCAATGTCGCAATGGAGGCGGCGGAATGAAGATTCTCACCGGAAATGATCTGAAAACCGGCGAAGTCATCTGGTGGGATGGCGCAAACTGGTCTCTGCACGTCAACGACGCCGTTGACGTGGGAGAGGCTGGCGAAGAAATTCTCGCCCGCGAAGAGGCCGCGCGCCGCGTAAATGTTCCCTATTCGCTTGATGCAGAGCGGACCGAAGATGGCGTCCGCCCCGCTCATATCAAAGACCGCGTCCGCGCACTTGGCCCGACTGTCCGGCCTGATCTGACGCTTAAGCCCAAAGATCCTGAAGCACTGGATTGGATCATCTGATGTATAAGTACGATTCATATGACCAAGCCATGGTCGATGCCCGCGTCGAGGAGTTTCGCGATCAGGCAAGAAGGCGCCTCGAAGGCAAGCTGACCGAAGACCAGTTCAAGCCGCTGCGGCTGATGAATGGCCTGTATCTGCAATTGCATGCCTACATGCTGCGTGTCGCGATCCCCTATGGCACGCTCAATAGCGAACAGATGACCGCGCTTGGCGACATCGCGGACAAGTATGATCGCGGCTATGGTCATTTCACAACGCGCCAGAACATCCAATACAATTGGATCAAGCTGGAAGACGCGGCAGACATTCTTGCGGACCTCGCCAAGGTCGAAATGCACGCGATCCAGACCAGCGGAAATTGCATCCGCAACATCTCGTCGGATCACTTCGCCGGTGCCACGCACGATGAGCTGGTCGACCCGCGCCCCTATGCAGAGCTGTTGCGCCAATGGTCGAGCTTCCATCCGGAATTCACTTACCTTCCGCGTAAGTTCAAGATCGCGGTGATCGCGGCGGAGAAAGATCGGGCGGCGATGCGCTTGCACGATATCGGCATCCAGATCGTTGAGCAGAACGGAGAAATCGGCGCGCGCTTCTTTGTTGGTGGCGGAATGGGCCGCACACCGATGATAGCGCCAATGATCCGTGACTTCGTGCCTCTGGATCAATTGGTGACCTATGCCGAGGCCTGCCTGCGCGTCTATAACCGCTACGGCCGGCGCGACAACAAATACAAGGCGCGGATCAAAATCCTCGTCCATGAGCTCGGTAAGGAAGAATACACCCGTCAGGTCGAAGAAGAGTTCGCCCATCTGCTGGCTCAGGGCGTGGAACCGCCGCGTGAAGAGTTGGAGCGGATCAAACCGTTCTTTGCCGACCCGCCATTTGAGGATGGCCCCAAGACGGTTGACCGCTCAGACCCCGATTTCGCATTGTGGGTCGATCGCAACACCGTGCGCCACAAGCATGACAGCTATGTCAGCGCCGTCATTTCCCTGAAACCGGTTGGAGGCATTCCCGGTGATGCGACCGGCGAACAGATCCGCATCATGGCACGCCTCGCCAAGCAATACAGCTTTGACGAGCTGCGGGTGATGCACACTCAGAACATCGTCTTGCCGCACGTGAAGATCGCTGACCTGCACGCATTGTGGACCGAATTGGATGCTGCCGATCTCGGTGCGCCCAACCTCGATACGGTCGAAGACATCATCGCCTGCCCTGGCCTTGATTATTGCGCGCTCGCCAACGCTCGCTCGATCACCGTTGCGCAGCGCATTTCGGAGAATTTCGCAGCCAAGGGCCGCACCGAAGAATTGGGCGAATTGAAGCTCAAAATCTCCGGTTGCATCAACGCCTGCGGGCATCACCATGCCGGACATATCGGCATCCTCGGCGTCGACCGTAAGGGCAAGGAAAACTACCAGCTTTCCCTTGGTGGTTCCGAGGCTGAAGATGTGAGCCTCGCGAAAATCACCGGGCCTGGCTTTGACGAAGATGGCGTGGTCGGAGCGGTCGAAACCGTGACCGATGTCTATCTCGAACGCCGCGAAGAGGGAGAGCGCTTCCTCGACACTTATCGCCGTATTGGCATGGATCCGTTCAAGGAGGCGCTTTATGGCTGAGCCGCAAGCCACCCACCTCGGCGCGTCGCCTGATGAGGTCCAATTCCGCTTTCGCGATGACGAAGTGGCCGACCATGGCACTGTCACTGTCGATGCGTGCTGCGACCAGACCAACGCCACAGCTGTCCGGATTGAACCGGGCGATGATGCGCGGCAATTGCTGCCATTTATCGACCGATTGGCGCTCATCGAAGTCAACTTTCCCAGTTTCGCCGATGGCCGTGGGTATTCCGCCGCACGGATCTTGCGCGAGGCCGGATATGAAGGAGAATTGCGCGCAGTGGGTGATGTGCTGATTGATCAGCTCAGCCATATGCGCCGCTGCGGTTTTGATGCGTTCGCGCCCGATAAACCGCTCGACGAAGACGACGCAAAGCGCGCCTTCGCAACTTGGGAGAATGTGTACCAGAGCGCCGCGGACGGGCGGACGACAATTCAGGGGCGTCGTCATGGAGAAAGCTAATGAATAAGCCCGAAGCCCCGCTCAACGCCGATGAAGCCCATGCTCGCGCGGTTGATCGGCTGGATACCAGCGCCCGTTTCACAGAACATGACGCGGTGCGTCTCAACCGGATGTTTCGCGGTTCCTCGACGCTCGAAATGCTGGATGCGGTGATCAATGGAAATTTGGCAGGCGATGTCGCTGTGGTTTCCAGCTTTGGCGCGGAAAGCGCAGTGCAACTTCACCTGATCGCGCAGATCGATCCGTCCATTCCAGTCCTGTTTCTTGAAACAGGCAAGCATTTTGCCGAAACCCTGGCCTATCGCGACGAGCTGGTTGAAAAGATCGGTCTGACCAACCTTGTGGTGCTGACACCAGAGCAAGACGAACTGATTGCCAAAGACGAAAGCGGGCTGCGCTGGTCCTACGATCCCGACGGCTGCTGCGAGATTCGTAAAGTCAAACCTCTCGCGAAAGCGCTCGCCAATTTCGACGCCAGCTTCACCGGCCGCAAGGCGTTCCAATCCTCCACCCGCGCCAATCTCCCGCGCTTCGAAATCGACACGTCGGATGGTCAGGGACGGCTCAAGATCAACCCGCTGATCGATTGGACCGCTGAAGACATTCAGGTCTATTTCGAAGAGCACGATCTGCCCCGCCACCCGTTGGTTGCGCAAGGTTTCCCTTCGATTGGTTGTGAGCCTTGCACGCACAAGGTTGCGCCCGGCGAAGACGCTCGATCAGGCCGCTGGAAAGGCTGGGACAAGACCGAGTGCGGCATCCACAAGCCCGGCGAGGAACCGTTCCTCTAACGCCCCGGTACTGCAGCTCTTAATCGCGCCTGCATCGCATCATTGGCGCGCTTCTTGGCCAGAGCTCCGGCTTTGGACATTGCCGGATCGAGGAATGTCTGCCCCCGGATCAGGATCGCCTGTTTGCGAAGGTCAGGAGATGACAGACCAGGAATGAACAATTGATCCAGCCGAGGCTTGCCTGCTGATCGCGGATCAATGGTTGCGGTCTTGGTGACCGCAGCGCGCCCTTCTCCGGTGTAAGCCAGCAAGGGTGAGCGGGTGACACCCTGAATCAGAAAGCTCATATCGCTCCAATCGTCTGGCACCGCGCACAAATGGCGGATCGCATAGGCGACAGATTCGCCAAGCTTGTCGGCGTGGCGTTCAACCGTCCGATAGTTCGGCCAATCGAGCCACCATTCGCCTGATGCCACTTTGGGTACAAAAGGCCGTGCGTCGCGCCATGGAGAACCACCGAACCGGACCAAAGTCGTCCCGGCAGGGATCAAAAGGCGTTTCGGTGCTATGATCCCGCCATTCAAGCCGCCATCGGGCGAATAGCCATCCCCGTGATCAAAGTGCCGCAATCGACCCAATTGCTGGCCGCTGGCTAGCTTAAGTGTTTCCGGACGATCAAACGCTTCCTGATTGATGGCGACCATTGCTTTCCCCTTTGAACCCGACTCGAACCTATCAGACAAACAGTGTGTCGCTGAATCATTTCGGTGTCGCGAAACTCTTTGAGAGACGTCGCGTGTTTGGTAACCCAGTACCATGATTGCGCTTCTACTCGCCCTTGCCCAGCCCGAACCAAGCACCAGCGATGCGCCTGATTGCTCTTATGATCTGGATGCAATGCTTGTGCTGGACCGACAGGCTTTCGATCAGGTTTTACCGGATGGTGGATGGCGTTCGCTTTACAATGACGGTTGTTTTGCAGAGGCTGCGGAATTGATCCGGGAATGGCGGCATGAGAAACGCGATCATGCGAGCATACTTTACACCCATGAGGGCCAGATGCGTGCCTATGCCGGGCAAAACGAACAGGCCGTCGCGCTGCTTCAGCTAACCTACAAGCCTGCCGATCGAGATGCCGCGGGCTGGAATTTCTACATGGACGGAACGATCGCATTCCTGAAACGCGACCGGGAGGCGCTTGGGAAAGCGATTGAAAGACTGAAGGTAGTTCCAAAACCGGCAAGCTTGCGGGCCGTTGGGACAGACGGAAAACCGATTAAGGTCAAATGGCCGCTCAATCTGGATGTCCTTGAAGCCTTTGACCGGTGCTGGGACAGATCCTTTGCAGAAGCCAGCGCAACAGACGGCGATTGCCGCAGTCCTGAAGACCGAACTGTCGGTTAGAGCCAACCTTCTTTCTTGTACCACTCGGCAGTCATTTTCAGACCTTCCTGACCCGTCCATATCGCTTGCCACAACGAAAGCGGCGGAGCCTTGCGCATGTCGCAGACCCAATCGGGATGAACCATGTAGCCCACCCGATCTTCTGTCAGTTTGGCCTTGTGGCCACGCAGGGCCTTATCGATCTTCGCGCCGATTTGCATCAGTGGCTCCGGAACATTGGGCGCCAGCACTTGAGGCTTGCCAACAGCCTCACCAATCATCTTCGCCAGTTCGCCATGGTCATAGCCGTAGGCATTGTCGTCCCATGGCTCGTAAGTCTGGCCATAGGTAAGCCGGGCGCTTTCGCTCGGGATCGCAAGCGCAACCAGCAGCCGGGCGAGGTCCTCAACATGAATGATCGAAGTCCGCCCTTTGGGAGGAAGCGGCACAATCCCGAACTTGGCCGAGCGAAACAGCTCGAACATGTCTTTGTCGTGCGGACCATAGACAGCCGGAGGGCGCACGATCGTCCAATCAAGGTCGCTTGCCGCAACCTGCTCCTCAGCACGTGCCTTTGACGCGCCATAGGCAGAGAGATCGGGCATGCGCGCTGACAGGGACGACACAAAGACAAACCGCTTTACACCCGCCGCCTTCGAGGCAGAGATCATTCGCCTTGTCCCATCGACATTGGCGCGGTCGAACTCGCTCGTGTCCGGCGTGTTGGTCAATCCTGCAATATGGATCACGGCGTCGACACCGGAAACGAGCTCAGACAGCGCGTCATCGCTTTCCAGCGTTCCCAGCACCCACTCCACCCGGCCCCGATCATGCTGCCTGCGGCGTGTCATCGCCCGAACCCGCGCACCTTTGTTGAGCGCCGCATCAAGCGTCGCCTGACCGACAAAGCCGGTTGCGCCAGTCATCGCTATTCTCATGCCTGCACCATATGATCGCGGTGTACCACAGCCGCACGCGGCGCATAGCCAAGCTGCGCTTCCTGTTCGTTGCCTTGAAGGCCAAGGATCGAACGGCATTCATCTGCCGAGTATTCGACGAGCCCCTGCCCAAGCCGCTCACCTTTGGGGCCATGCAAGCTGACCAACGCACCGCGTTGAAACTCGCCTTCAACCTCGGTCAGGCCAGCGGCAAGCAGGCTCGCGCCCTTGTTCAGTGCCTCCACGCATCCGGCATCCACAGTTAGAACGCCTTCGGGTGCCAAGCGCCCGCCCAGCCATGCCTTGCGCGCATTGTCTGCACGAACAGGCAGGAAAATCGTGCCGACCTTCGTGGCCTGCGCCTTTGCAATAGGTCGTTCCGAGGTGCCATTCACCAAACCGAGAGCGATCCCGGCCCGTTCGGCGATCCGCGCCGCCTGCAGTTTGGCCAGCATCCCGCCTGATCCCAGACCGGACGAAGACCCCTCGCCCGCCATGGCGACTATATCGGGTGTGACCCCTTCAACGCGAGGAATGAACTGCGCGCCCGGCTCATTGGGCGCGCGATCATACAGGCCATCGACGTCGGACAGCAGCAACACACCGTCGGCGCTTGCAGCCTGTGCGACACGCGCTGCCAACCGATCATTGTCGCCAAACCGGATTTCCTCGGTCGCAACGCTATCGTTTTCGTTGATCACCGGTACGGCTCCGGTTTCAATCAACCGCTCGATCGTGGCTGCCGCATTGAGGTACCGCCGTCGATCTTCCAGATCGCCAATCGTCACCAGCATCTGCGCGGCTGTCAGCCCGTGGCGATCCAGCGCGGTAGCCCACAATTGTGCAAGCGCCACTTGCCCCACCGAAGCGGCAGCCTGCGCATCGGCCAGACTGGCCCGCCCGCCTTTGGGCAAACCAAGCCGCGCCGCACCCAGCGCAATCGCACCGGAACTGACTATGATGATTTCGCCGCCCTGTTCGCGCCAGTCCCTCAAGTCGAGCGCCAAGGCATCAAGCCAACCTCGGGCCGGATCGCCGTCCTGAACGAGCAATGCGGAGCCGATTTTGACCACCAGCCGCTTGCATTGCTTTGCATCAAGCAGCGCAGTCAGATCGGCGACCATTCGCCCCCATCCTCGTCTGCGTCTTCAACCTCAACGGTATTGGTTTCGGTCGAGGTGCGATCGGGCAAATAGCCCAGAACTGCATCAAGCAGAGATTCGATCCCCTCACCGGTCGCACCCGATACATTGAAGACCTTGTCTGCTCCAGCAGACATCAGTTCTTCCGCGAAAGCATTGCCAAGTTCTTCATCCGCCA
>JBCBHD010000110.1:0-9381 GCA_038526115.1 Pseudomonadota bacterium
GTATCGATGGAATGAACGACGAAGCGGCTCTTCAGCTTGTGCTGGAGCTTCATCAATGGTGCGAGCAAGATCAGTTCGTCTATCGGCACCGTTGGGACAACAACATGCTGGTTATGTGGGATAATCGCTGTGTGAATCACAAGGCAACGGGCGGCTACGAAGGGTATCGGCGCGAGCTGCACCGCACGACTATAAAGGCAGCCGCTTAACGAGCGGGAGTTTCCCCCCTCAACGTCTGAACGACCCCCGTCGCGATCATCAATTGTCCAGCATAGTAGAGCGGCCAGATGAGGATCTCTGGCAGTGGAGAAATGTCCAACGGCCCCATGTCAGCAAAGATCAACAGGTCACTGATTACAAAGAGAATTGCACCAACACCCACGCGGTAGCGAGGGAAACGGCTAAGCCAAGCAGCGGCCGCCATCGCGCCTAGGGCAAGCGCATATAGGGCAACATCGACGCGTTCGCTCAACTGATACGCGACCAATGGCACACCAATCAGCAAGGTTCCGGCCAGCAGCTTCTGACTAAAGGACGGATTTTCCCTGCGATTCCGGAGGTACAAAGTGATCGCCACGAGGTGTGACAGGAGAAATAGACCGCCGCCCATCACGTAGTCGAGTTCCAGGCCCATGTCGGCGAAGGCACCGATCATCAACGCAACGGCTAGAATGATCCCATCTGTCTCATTCGTGCGCCGCCGGGCATAAATCGCCAAAAGCGCTACCGCTGCGCCCTTGAGCATGATCAGCCACAGCCCGCCAATGGGGTTGTTCCAAAGGAAATAGAAAGCGGTGGCCGCAACCACGCTGGCGAGCAGCCATGGCCGATGTTCGATCAATGCACGCTTTGGCAAAAGTTCGCTCCCTCTTGCGGGGGCGCTAGCACGCAATTACTTCGCGCTCCATGACAGGCACAGCAAGTACCCACGACGTTCACATCATTGGCGGCGGCCTCGCCGGAAGCGAAGCTGCATGGCAACTGGCGCAGCGGGGGGTGAAAGTCCGCCTGTCCGAGATGCGCGGCAGCGGCGAGATGACACCGGCCCACCAGACCGATGGTTTGGCCGAACTCGTGTGTTCCAACAGTTTCCGGTCCGATGACGACACCAAAAACGCTGTCGGCTTGCTGCACCACGAGATGCGTGCACTCGACAGCATCGTGATGCGGGCAGGAGCTGTTGCTCAGGTTCCCGCAGGCAGCGCCATGGCAGTGGACCGCGATGTTTTCTCACAGGAAGTCGAGAAGGCTCTGACTTCGCATCCGAATATCACAATCGTGAGAGAGAGGATTGACCAGCTGCCTGACAGCGGCCTGACCATAGTCGCGACCGGACCGCTAACCGCACAATCCCTCGCGCAAAGCATCGTTGGGGCTACGGGTGAAGAGCGGCTCGCCTTTTTCGATGCAATCGCTCCGATCGTCCACCGCGACAGTATCAATATGGATATCGCGTGGATCCAGTCGCGCTGGAACAAGCGCACCGAAGCCTCCAACGCTGATGGCGACTACATCAACTGCCCGATGACGAAAGACCAGTACTACGCCTTTCATCAGGGATTGGTTGATGGTGAGAAGACCGAATTCAAGGAATGGGAGAAAGACACGCCTTATTTCGATGGCTGTATGCCGATCGAGGTTATGGCGTCTCGAGGGGTGGAAACCTTGCGGTTCGGCCCGATGAAGCCAGTGGGTTTGGACAACCCCCGTGATGTCACGGAAGAATTTCCGCAAGGCCGCTGGCCCTATGCCGTCGTGCAACTTCGGCAAGACAATAAGCTCGGCACCTTGTGGAACATGGTCGGGTTCCAGACAAAGCTCAAATACGGCGCACAGGTAGAGCTGTTCCGCACCATTCCTGGGCTGGAAAATGCCGAGTTTGCCCGCTTGGGCGGCTTGCACCGCAACACATTTCTGAACTCACCGCAGGTGTTGGACCGGCAATTGCGTCTCAGGGCCGCGCCTCATGTCCGGTTTGCCGGTCAAGTCACTGGTTGCGAAGGATACGTGGAGAGCGCCGCAATCGGACTGGTTGCCGGCATGATGACAGCCGTTGAACTGGGAGGCCGCAACTGGAGCCCGCTTCCTGCGACGACAGCGCTAGGCGCGCTGCTCAGTCACATCACTGGTGATGCCGAAGCGGAGACCTTTCAGCCGATGAATGTGAATTTCGGCCTGTTTCCGCCGCTTCATGAAGTCGGGAAAAAGCAACGCAAAGAAGCTTACACCACACGAGCGAAAGCCGATCTGGCAGAATGGATTGCCGCCACGCAAGAGCCTGTGCCAGCCTGATCAGCAGCGACAGTTTGGCTTTCGGGCTTTCCGCTTGGGTGCGGTTGTCGCGAACTCAGCAGGCGTCAGCTTACCATTGCCGTTCGCATCAGCGGTATCAAACCTCCTGGCGGTCGTAACCGCCCACTCTTCAAACGTCAGCAGGTTGTTTCCATCAACATCAAGCTTGCGGAATGCATCTGAGCGTGACGACAGCATTTCATTGCGCGTGATAATCCGATCACGATCTCGATCGTATCGGAAGAACCGCTTTTCCTCGCGTGTCAGCTCACTCGCTTCCGGGGGAGCAGGCCCCGTCAGGTCTCCGGGATCGACTTCAGGTAATTCTTCGGGTGCTTCGGCAACTTCTTCTGGCTCTGGAGGCGGCGGAGCATTCTGTTCGACTTGCGCTCTGCCCTGCCACCAAAATACACCCACGCCAGCCAGTACAAGTCCCAAAAACACTCCGAGAACTGTTTGCCGCATTGCGATACCCCTGATTGAATTCTTTAGGGGAATACACCTATTCAGCGTCTGAGAATAGCTGCCCTTAAAGCAATTAGAGCGGCCCCTCGTCCTTCCATTAAAGGTCGCCCACCCCGCTTCAGAGCGCGTCGACCAAGCCCGCCAAGAACCGCAAGACCACGCATTGGTTTCGGCAGCACAGCGTGACCGCCTCCGGCTGTCATTCCCGCCGCAACGAAGCGCGAACGCTCCTTTGCGTCGGAAATCCTGGCTGCTGCATCAGCAAGCGCCCATTGGGTAGCAGCCTTCGCTACGGCGTTTTTTTCAGTTCCGCTGATATCATCCAATGCGACAAACCCCGCTCCGCGGCCTTTGGCAAACTGCGCGATCTCTTGTTCGGCGACAGTTTCAGACACAATCAGGATTTCCCATCCATCGACCAGGTCAACCAACGCCTGTTCTTCCCCGTGCCAGTGTGCACCGATGGCTTCGAGTACGACATCTCCGGTCGGTCGCTCAGTTGGTTGCTTGGCAAACACGTCCCGCCACCATGCCAACCGCATTTGGCCAAGCATTGGCTCGGTCGTTGCGGACACAATGCGAGCGATCCTTTGATCGAATGCAAGGAAAGAGCGCAGCTTCATCCGAAGGCGCTCAGGCGTGTAAGCGAGCGCCAATTCCAGCTCGGATGGCAGTTTTTCAGCTAATTCAACGTCCACGACCCGCGCAAAGCCGGAATTCGTCAGGATTTGTCAACCGGATTGTCCGATGATGAGACGCCTTGATCGAAATTGCGCCTCTATCCCGCCATTTACTTTGGGTTAACCATGCGCTTTCGTAATCCGCTTACCAGACTGGAGTAAGACGCTTCCACGCAATTGTTTTTTCGCAATATTTTTCGCGACAGATCCTAATAGGGACGTGGAACGCATGAGTACTCTAAGCTTCTTCCGACGGCTTGCCTCGGACCCGACAGCGAACACTATCGTCATTTCGGCGGTGGCCATGGTTCCTTTGATCGGCATGGTCGGCGGCGCTGTTGATGCGAGCCGGTACTACATGACCACCACGCGCATGCAGGCAGCCTGCGATGCGGGCGCTTTGGCGGCACGCCGCGCAATGGATGACGGTAGCTTCAGCACTGAAGACCAGGCGGTCGGCAACAACTTCTTCGATCAGAACTATCGCGATGGTCAATTCGGACTGGAAGACAAGACCCGCGCTTACACAGCCGATAACGAAGGCGTGGTGACCGGCACGGCAACTGGTAAACTCCCGACCAGCCTCATGCACATTTTCGGATATGATGAGTTTGACGTGAGTGTCTCGTGTTCGGCCGATATCAACATCGCCAACACCGATATCATGTTCGTGCTGGACGTCACCGGTTCCATGAACTGCCCGGCAGATGGCACGGTCACCTGCGATAACGGCAACAACTTCAACACAGAGTTTGAAACAGGCGGCGAGAACGCATCGCGCATTCAGGCTCTGCGTGATGCGGTTATGGATTTCTATGACGTCGTGGAGGGTTCGACCTCACCGCAAGCGCAGGTTCGTTATGGCTTCCTGCCCTACTCCAGCAACGTGAATGTCGGTGATGACATCATACCCTGGATGTCGAATACTGGCGCCTACCAATCCCGAACTTGGGTGGAAACCACCACAGAAGTTCCGGGGAATGGCGTGGAGATCGGTGACTGGATCCTGGATCGCCAGACCTATGAATACATGCCGCGTAACCCCAGCAACTTTGGCGGCGGCATCTGGATCAGCAGCTTCCAGTGGCGCAACAACGATTGGAATTCAAACATCGCCAACTCTTCATCGCAAGACAAATGTCTGCGCATGGAAGGCGAAGAGTACCTCGTTGGTAACGAGCTATGGCGCGTCACTCGTGCACAATACTGGCTCAATGTCTGGAACGGATATGGTGCCTCTACCAAGTGGCGTGCCGCTTGCGTGGGTAACATCGACAAATTCCGCCAGGCGGATGAAGACGATGTCGAAGAAGGTGAAACCATCACAGTCGCATCGTGGTCTTACCGTGAGCGCGACGACTTCGATCTTTCCCCGTTCTATTCCAATGGCAATGTCATTACCGACACGGGACCAGGCGGAACGAACGTAGCCCACACGTGGGATGGCTGCATTCAGGAAGCCGAAACACGCAACATAGCGAACTTCAGCCCTGTCCCGAACAACGCATTCGACCTTAACATCAATCTTGTTCCGACAACGGATGACGAGCGCTGGAAGCCATCGCTGCCCGGAGCCGTCTACTACCGCCATGAAACAGATGATGCAGGCGATGGTGTCTGGGATACAGGTTCTTGGTTGTTCGATCCGGTCGAGACAACAGAGGATCTCGACAGCGTAACCGGCGCCGGTGCATCGGTCTGCCCGACAGCGGCCCGCAAGCTTGACGCCGAGCTGACCCGAGGTCAGGCGCTTGCTTATGTGAACTCACTCACAGCACTGGGTGCGACCTATCATGACTTCGGCATGATTTGGGGCGGACGTTATCTGTCACCGCGCGGCATCTTCTCAAGTGAGAACGCCACCGCACCAAATGGCGATTCGATTGCGCGCCACCTCGTGTTCATGACTGACGGTCAGCAGGCGACCCAGCGCTGGGTGTATGGCATGTATGGTATCGAATTCTGGGACCGCCGGATTACCGATGATGGTTCAGGCGATCAGATGGCAGCGCGCCACCAGGCACGCTTCCAGGCAGCATGCCAGGCCGCCCGGAACGAAAACATCTCCGTCTGGGTGATCGCCTTCGGTGTTCCCCTAGATCAGAACCTCCGCGACTGTGCGACTGCTGGTCGTGCCTTCCAGGCCGACAACGCGACTGACCTTGCCGATACGTTCAAGGACATTGCAGAGCAGATCGCTGACCTGAGGCTGACACAATGATCGGCGGCGGTATCATCAATCGCCTTCGCCGTGACGAGCGCGGAGCGACATTGACCGAATTTGGTCTGGTCGCTCCGATCCTCATCCTGATGCTGATGGGCATTTTCGACATGGCGCACTCGCAGTATACATCTGCGCAGATCAACGGTGCCATGCAGAAAGCTGGCCGTGACCTCACATTGGAATCCGCCGGAAGCCAACAAAGCACCATCGACCAACGCGTCATCGATCAGGTCAAAACCGTCGTGCCCAACAACGCGACCGTCACGCTCGAAAAGCTGTCGCATTTCGATTTCAGCGATGTGGGTGAAGCGGAAGACTTCACCGATAACAACGGCGATATGATCTGCAACAATGGCGAGCCGTTTGAAGACTCCAATGCCAACGGGCAATGGGATGCCAATAAGGGCTCAACCGGCATTGGCGGCGCGCGCGATGCAGTGCTCTACAAAGCAACGGTTGAATGGCCTCGCCTCTTCCCAGTCGCAGGCCTGATCGGGATGAGCAAGAACATGAAGCTCACTTCATCAACTGTGCTGCGCAACCAGCCTTATGACCAACAAGATCGGAGTAGTCCGGTCGGGAATTGTCCATGATCAAAACAACTCAAAAGAAGCTCGCGTCGTTCATGCGCAAACTGCGCCGCCTTCGGGCGCTTCCGCGAGCCAATTCAGGCGTCGCGATGATCGAGTTTGCTTTCACAGCGCCGATTGTTCTGGCGCTCGGCATGCTAGGCACCGAGACCGCATATTATGCGACGACGCATATGCGGGTTAGCCAAATCGCCATGCAAGTGGCAGATAACGCTTCGCGTGTTGGTGAGCAGAATGTGTTGGTCGCGCGCCGCGTGTTCGAAGACGACATCAACGAGACTTTCGTCGGTGCTGAAAAGCTTGGCGAAGGGATAGAGATCTTCGAACATGGCCGGGTTATTCTCTCCAGCCTGCAGCAGAACGAAGACGGCGGTCAGTGGATCCAATGGCAGCGGTGCCGTGGAGCCAAGAACCACACTTCAAGCTTCGGAAACGAAGGCAGTGGTGAATTTGGCACCAGTTTCCCTGGCATGGGAGAATCTGGAAAAGAGATCACCGCCGCAACCGGAACTGCGGTCATGTTCGTCGAAATCGTTTACGATTATCAGGCGTTGACGCCATTTGATTATCTTGATGGCGATACGCTGACTTACACGGCAGCGTTCAATATTCGCGACAACCGAGATCTGACGCAGCTGTACCCTTCCCAATCAGGGGCAAACACAGCCAGCTGCGCAACGTTTTCTGCGGATCGTCCGTAATTTAAGAGGGCCGCACGCAGCGGCCCTCTTACTACGTTACACGTAGCAGACTTTCTTGGCCGCATCGACGATGCGATCAGCATCAATCAGCGCCAATTCTTCAAGGTTTGCAGCATACGGCAGCGGTACGTCCTCATTGCAGACGCGCAGCACCGGGGCATCGAGATCGTCGAAGCCCTGCTCCATACAAAGAGCCTGAACTTCACTGGCTATTGAGCAAGTCGGCCACCCTTCTTCAGCGACAACCAACCGGTTCGTTTTTGCAAGGCTCGTGAGGATTGCTTCTGTATCGAGAGGACGCAGAGTCCGCAGATCGATAACCTCAGCGTCAATACCCTCACCCGCAAGCGTTTCCGCCGCTTCAAGAGCAAGACCGACTCCGATTGAATAGCTCACAATTGTGACATCGGAGCCCTCACGCATGATCCGCGCCTTGCCGATCGGCAAGACGTGATCGTCGAGGTCAGGCACATCGAAGCTGCGACCATAAACCAGTTCGTTTTCCAGAAAAACGACAGGGTCTTCTGAACGGATCGCAGCTTTCATCAGGCCTTTCGCATCCGCGCTGTCATATGGCGCAATCACGATCAGGCCGGGAACGCTCGCATACCATGGTCCGTAGTTCTGGCTGTGCTGTGCGGCGACACGCGATGCCGCGCCGTTAGGTCCACGAAACACGACAGGGCAGCGCATCTGACCGCCTGACATATAATTGGTCTTCGCCGCGGAGTTCAGGATGTGATCAATCGCTTGCATCGCGAAGTTGAAAGTCATGAATTCAACAATCGGGCGCAGTCCGCCCATCGCTGCTCCTGTCCCAACCCCGGCAAACCCGTATTCGGTTATCGGCGTATCAATCACGCGCTTAGTGCCAAATTCGTCCAGAAGCCCCTGGGTGACCTTGTAGGCACCTTGGTATTCAGCAACTTCTTCGCCCATCACGAATACGCGTGGGTCGCGGCGCATTTCTTCAGCCATGCCATCACGCAAAGCCTCACGGACGGATACCGGTGTGAAGGTGGTCCCATCAGGGATTTCAGGATCCTGAGGACGCGAAGTGGCTGCAGGCTTCTCCGCAACAGGAGCTGGTTCCTGCGACGGTGCGGGCTCGGGCGCAGGTGCAGGAGTTGGTGATGCGGGCGTATCCTCGCCCTCTCCTTGCAGCATGGCGATCACGGTGCCGACGGCGACATTCTCTGTCCCTTCATCGACCAGAATCTTGCCCACTGTTCCTTCATCAATGGCTTCAAATTCCATCGTCGCCTTGTCGGTTTCGATTTCCGCGAGGATATCTCCCGGCGCGATTTCATCGCCTTCCTTCACCAGCCATTTGGCGAGAGTGCCTTCTTCCATCGTCGGAGAAAGCGCTGGCATCTTGAGTTCAATACCCATTGCTCAATACTCCTCCACCAGAACATCGGTGTAGAGCTCGCTTGGCTCTGGCTCCGGGGAATTCTCAGCAAAATCAGCGGCTTCAGCAACACGCGCTCGGATCGCTTTGTCGATCGCTTTCAAATCATCCTCGGTCTTGCCGCTTTCAAGAAGGGTCTTTTTCAAGCCTTCAATCGGATCATGATGATCGCGCTGATCCTGCACTTCTTCACGGGTACGATACTTCGCCGGATCGGACATGGAGTGTCCGCGATAACGATAGGTGTTGAGTTCCATCAGTACCGGGCCTTTGCCTTCCCGAACGTGCTTGAATGCGACTTCAGCTGCGGCGCGGACTTCCAATACGTCCATTCCATTGACTTCCATGCCGGGAATGCGAAACGCTGTTCCTCGACGGTAGAACCGGGTTTCCGCTGAGGATCGCGCGCTGGCCGTGCCCATTGCGTATTGGTTATCTTCGACCACAAACACAATCGGCAGGTTCCACAACGCCGCCATATTGAACGTCTCGTAGACCTGACCCTGGTTTGCCGCGCCATCGCCGAAATAGGCGAGGCACAAACCACCATCATCATTGTACTGGTGAGCCAGCGCCAATCCGCCACCCAAAGCGACCTGAGCGCCGACAATGCCATGACCGCCATAGAATTTGTGCTCGGTGCTGAACATGTGCATCGAGCCGCCCTTACCCTTGGATATCCCAGCCTCTCGACCGGTCAGCTCGGCCATGATCACTTTTGGATCAATCCCATAGGCCAGCATGTGACCATGATCGCGATAGCCTGTGATAACGCTGTCCTTGTCGCCATCCAGAGCACTCTGCAGACCAATCGCAACCGCTTCCTGTCCGATATAGAGGTGGCAGAAACCGCCAATCAGACCCAGACCATAAAGCTGACCAGCGCGTTCTTCAAAACGCCGGATCAGGAGCATCTGCTCATAGAATTCCAGCATCTGTTCCGGAGAGGCGTTGTACCGTTTCTGCGCTTCAAACTCTTCTTGCAGCGAATGGAGGATGAAATCCGGGTCGTCTGATG
>JBCBHD010000111.1:0-9370 GCA_038526115.1 Pseudomonadota bacterium
CGCTATTCTGATTGGTCCCGAAGGAGGCTTTGACGATGCTGAACGCGAAGCCATTCGCGACCATCCTCAGTCGGTTCCTATAGCTCTTGGTCCTCGCATATTGCGCGGAGAGACCGCTGCGATCGCTGCGCTCTCGATATGGATGGCAATCGCAGGCGATTGGCAGACACAAGAATGACTTCATTGCACAAAACTCAATTTGCGCTTCCCACGCCGGAATCGGTTTTATAGAGCCACCGAAGAAGAGAGGGGGCTTGCCCTAATGAGCACGCGCGAAGCATCCGACGCTGATGAGCCGACAATTGAAAGCATGGACGATCTTGTCGCCCCGATGTTGGGCGGCGAGAAACCGAAATCAGAATGGCGGATCGGAACCGAGCACGAAAAGCTGGTATACAAGCGCGGAGAAAGACGCGCGCCCTCCTATGATGAGCCATGCGGCATCCGCGATCTGTTGAGTGAGTTGACCGAGTTCGGCTGGGAGCCGGTTGAAGAGAACGGAAATGTCATCGCTCTCAAAGGCGAAGATGGGGCGATCAGCCTTGAACCGGCTGGTCAGCTTGAACTCTCAGGCGCGCCGCTCGAGAACCTGCATGAAACCTGCGCTGAAACCGGGCGGCACCTGGCGCAGGTAAAAGCCATCGGTGAACGCTGCAACGTGGGCTACCTCGGCCTTGGTATGTGGCCCGACAAGACCCGCGAAGAACTGCCGGTGATGCCAAAGGGTCGCTATGAAATCATGATGCGCCATATGCCTCAGGTCGGCAGTCTTGGCCTCGACATGATGCTGCGGACCTGCACGATTCAGGTCAATCTAGACTATGCTTCCGAAGCCGACATGGCGCAGAAATTCCGCGTCGGACTTGCGTTGCAGCCGCTGGCTACCGCCCTGTTTGCCAACTCTCCTTTCACTGAGGGTAAGCCCAACGGCTATCTGTCCTACCGTTCTCACATTTGGTCTGATACCGACCCGCACCGCACCGGCATGCTGCCGTTCGTTTTCGAAGATGGCTTCGGGTACGAGCGCTGGGCCGAATACATGCTTGATGTGCCAATGTATTTCGTTTTCCGCGACGGGAATTACATTGACGCAGCAGGCCTGAGCTTTCGCGATTTTCTCGACGGAAAGCTGTCAGTACTGCCCGGTCAGCGCCCTACAGCCAGCGATTGGTGGGACCACCTTTCAACTGCGTTTCCCGAAGTGCGACTGAAAAGCTTCCTCGAAATGCGCGGCGCAGATGGCGGAGCGTGGAGTAGAATATGCGCGCTGCCGGCATTCTGGGTTGGCTTGCTTTACGACAAGGGTGCGCTTGATGCTGCATGGGACCGTGTGAAAGGCTGGTCGATGGAAGAGCGTGAGAAACTTCGCAATGACGCCCCCAAGCTCGGTCTTGATGCGCCATTGCCTGGTGGAGGCACCCTGCAAGACCTGGGACGTGAAATTCTGTCCATCGCCCATGGCGGCCTCGCCGCACGTGGGCGATTGAATGCCAGCGGTGACAATGAAACTGGCTATCTCGAAACCCTCGATGAGATTGTCAAAAGCGGCAAAGTTCCAGCGCAACGCCTGTTGGACGCCTATCACGGCGAATGGGGTGGCGATGTGAGCAAGGTCTATAAATACTCGTTCTAGCGGAGAAACCACTATGCTGATTGTACTGGCTCAAGCCAAAGTTGGCGAAGGCGCGATTGATGCTGCTCGCGATGCAATTGCAGCTATGGTTGAAGCGTCCAACGCGGAGGAAGGTTGCATCTCTTACGCTTTCACGCTCGACATCCTCGACGGCTCTGTGATGCACATCGTTGAAAAATGGCAAGACGAAGCTGCTCTGGTCGCGCACTTCCAAACCCCGCATATGGCAACCTTCCAACAGGCCATTGCCAACCTCGATGTGAGCGTGACCGAGGTGCTGAAATACCAATCGGATGATGGATCTCCTCTGATGTGAGGTTTTCATGATCATCATCACGGGAACAGTCCGTATTCCCGCCGGATCGATCGAAAAGGTCAAACCGGCCATGGAAGAGATGATTGCGGCATCTAGGGCTGAACGAGGCTGTCTCGCATATTCATATGCACTCGATGTGCTCGATGATGGATTGGTCCACGTCCATGAAGCCTGGACTGATCAAGTCGCATTGGATGCTCATTTCGAAACTTCACATCTCAAGGCATGGCGCGCGAAGTGGGCGCTGCTGGGCATAAGTGATCGCCAGCTTGTCGCTTTCGAAGTCGATGCGCCCATGGCCATCTAGCCGGGTCGATTCCAAACCTTTCCTACGCAGCTCTGCATCTACCGATGCGACAGTCATCTTTTGATCGCCGTTGATTTGTCGCAAAGTGTAACAGTTTGTGTTGCAAGGCCTTCATCCGACCTTTGTTCATCTTCGATACAATCGAACTGCCCCTAGCTCAGCGCTTGGGTCATAGGAAAGTCGAAGGGGTCAGTTCTTGAAGACATGCACCGGCAAGCATGCCGTATCCACCGCCATAGCTTTAGCACTTTTCTCCACGCTCTCTGCTTGTGGAGGCGAAGATTCTTCTCCCAGCACAACATCTGTTTCAGTTGCTCCAACTCCGACACCTTCGCCCGTAGATCCGGCTGCCGCGGCGAATGCAATTGTCCAGCAATCCCTGGCACTCGATCTCGCCAATCTTGAGAACTACGCAGATCCTGCGCTGCCAGCGTATTATGACAACACTGTAGCCGATCTCGACAACACGCCCGCAAACGATCCTGTCAGCGATGCAATCGCGACACTTGGCCGAGTCTTGTTCTACGACCGCTCGCTCAGCGTCAATGACACCGTTTCCTGTTCGACATGCCACCAGCAAGCGATCGGCTTCGATGACGATGAACGGCTCTCGACAGGATTTAGTGGCGGGCAAACTGGCGCGCATGCAATGCGTCTCGGCAATCTTCGCTTCTATCAGCCAGGCGACATGTTTTGGGATAGGCGCGCCGACAGCGTCGAAGATCAGGCAACGCAACCTATGCTTGATGCCACCGAGATGGGCTGGGCGGACAATGGCGGCCTTGCTGAGCTTTTCAGCAAGATGGAGGGGTTGGAGTATTATCCGGCGCTGTTCCAGTTTGTTTTCGGTGATCCAAACATCACGCAAGAGAGAGTTGAGAGAGCGCTGGCCCACTTCCAGCGCGCGATGACCTCCAGCGACAGCCGCTGGGACCAAGCCTATGCACAAGTGTTCGGTGCTGGCGCGCCGAACCGCGCCCTCAACCAGGCCCTTCCAGGGTTTTCCGTAAGCGAACAGCGTGGACGAGAATTGTTCATGACTGGTGTGAACAATGGCGGTGCGGGTTGCGCCACGTGCCATCAACCTCCGACATTTGCTTTGGCGGCCAACAGTCGATCGAATGGCTTGGATTTAGGGGAAACCACCCTCTTCAAGTCGCCTTCGCTCAAGAGTGTCGGGCAGTCGTCCTTCTTCATGCATGATGGTCGTTTTACAACGCTGCGGCAGGTGGTCGACCACTACAGCGACGGTGTCCAAGCCGGGCCGGCACTCGACAATCGTTTGCAACAAGGCAATGCGCCTCGCCGACTCAACCTTAGCGAAGCAGATCGGCAAGCGCTTGTAGACTTTATGGTAACGCTGACAGACGAAACACTCGGTGCCGACAGAAAGTTCAGCGATCCGTTCATCCGTTAACGACTATTCCGCAGGCTCCACCGCCGTCTGGCGACCAGTCCCACTACCTCTTCTAATGATTCGTCGCTTCAAACGGGCGAGCGGCGCAGTGATGACACCGTACTGCTCCATCCAATCGTAGTACTCGCGATATTTCGGATCTTCGGCCAGCAAATGCGCTTCCTCAGTCCTCGCGCGCCAGTAGTAAATGGCGTTGACCATCAATAGGAAGAAACAGTTGCGGATGGCATCGGCAGGCGAACCGCTCATCACCAGGAACGGCATGACAGAGCACCACCAATACAGGTTCTTTGACAAATAGGCCGGGTGCCGGGTGTAGCGATACGGACCGTTTGTAAGCACTCCGCGATAGGTCAGGTTCGAAAAGCGGATGCCAAATGCAACAGTTGCCCATGCATAGACCGCTGTGAGGAACACGAGCCACACGGCCCATATCCAAAGCATTACCTCATTACCCGCGAACCAATGCCCCCAGCCAGCTGTGCTGCCCTCATAACTCAGGATCTGGTTGTTGTTGCCGATGATGCCCCAGACGAAGGGCGGGTAGCAGAGCAAGGCGGCCAGCCAACCGCCAAGAAAGGGATTGCCGCTGCGGATATGCGCGTCGAGTGGGCGCAGCGTGAACAGGTATCCAACGGTGCCGATCTGCACATCAATCAGAAAAAGCAGCGTTATCAGCACGACGCCGATTTCCACGGGATTGGCCAGAATCTGTGCCGGTGTAGCTTCCACAATGGTTGCGAATCCCGGCGGGAGAATCGAGATCATGAAAGCTCCGAAGAACCCTTTGATGATCCAAGCCCGCCAATGCTTCTTGATCGGTTCGGCTTCCCATTCTTCGCGCCCGATCAGCATTGCACCAAAGTGCCATGTGGCATCTCGCTGATCGATCATGAACCGATCGAGCCAAATGACGTAAGGCACGGAAAGCACCACCATCGGTACGATGGCAGCGGTGAGCACTTCCATCGCGAACAAGTACTGTCCGTCCCAGTACCACCGACAAAGACCATAAAGCGCTGCAAGAATGGCCCACGTGGCCCAAAGACCGGCAATCTTCACGACCGAAACAGGCATCACCTCTTCGATGCTACGCTTCAACTTCCAGTCGAGGCCGGTTGACGGCCGCAGATGCACGCGATCAACCAGCACAGACCAGATTACCATTGGCCCAGCCGTAAACAGCATCGCAGCAAGCGAAGCATATGGACCAGACAGCACGCCTCGCTCCGCCGAAAAAGCTCCGGTTAGGCCCAACGCATCAGCGATAGTTGGATAGGCGCGGCAAAACAGGATCCATGCAAACAGCCCCAGAAGGCCGGCAAGACCGACGCCAGCCGATACGTCGCTGGGAGGTGGCGCAGGCTTGGCGCCGGTCGCAGATTCGTGATGCGCGCTCATTTCCACCAAGCCCTTAGCGGCAAAGGGTTAATGACGTGGTTAGATATTGGGCGCGGTCCCACCGAGGCACAGCCCCGATGAAGTCCTTAATTCGGAAAAGTCAGCGCCAAGCGTGAATCGTTCCGCTGTCATCCATGACATAAAGATGGCCATCAGCGACAACCGGCGGCAGGCTAACTGGCTGATCAATGTCTGCGAACAATTGCGCTGAACCTTCGCCTGCGCTCATCCGCCAGATTTCTCCCCGTGAACTCGCAGCCCAAAGGTGATTGCCGGCAAGCACGGGACCGGTCCAGAAGATCGGGTCTTCTTTTTTCTCCTCCTTCCGCCAACGTTGCAATTGCGTGATCCAGCGAACGCGACCACTCGAGCGGGCAATGGCGAGCATCCGCGCATCATCGGTCAGCGTAAATATCCACTCACCGGCGATGGCCGGTGTGGAAATTCCGGCAAGGTTGAGTTCCCAGATTCGCTGTCCGGTAACCAGCTCATAAGCGGCCATGCGACCACCTTGGCCGAGCGCGTAAACCCGGCCAGAATCGATGATTGGATCGGCATCAATATCGGTAAGCGAGCTAACCTGCGTTGAAATGTTTGTCCGCGCTAAAGCGTCAGACCACAAGGTGCGACCATTCTCGTACCGATAAGCTGACAGTTCTCCGCTAGAATAACCCGCAATGACAGTGCCTTGCCCAGCAGCAGGGGCAGCTACACCAAAGACTCCCGACTGTGCTGATGATCCGGATTCATCCCAGGCTAGCGTGCCATCGGCGATGTTGAGTGCAATGATCTGGTTATCCTGCGTCATCACATAGATCTGACCGAACGCAATGGTTGGCGAACCGCGCAGCGGACCTGCTGGTTTGACCCGCCAGAGGATCTCACCAGTATTAGCATCTAGAGCTTTGACTTCGCCTACGCCATTCGTGGCGTAGAGTTTGCCATTGTCATAGCTGACGCCGCCCCCGAATGCTGACGGACGAGAATCGTCGTCCATTTCGGCCGTGACGCCCCAAACACGAGCACCGGTCTTCTTGTCATACGCAAATATCGCACCGTCTGAGCCGACAGCAAACAGCTTGTCGCTACCAATAACCGGCGCTGCAGCAAGCCGCGTGCGACCCGTCGATCCGGCCACTTTCGCGGTCCATGCTTTGACTGGGTTTTCGCCAAGCGCAAGGTGACCATACGATTTGCTCGCAGACCCGCCAACCTGCGCCCACTCGGTGTTGTTCAAGGCCGGGGGCAGGACCACGCTTACGCCAGCAAGTGAAGGATCGACGCTGGTACCGCTTTCGATCCGAGAAAGGATTGGCGTCCGCTCACCCACTGTCGGCGTGGTCTTTTTCTCCCCACCAAACAAGCCACCTTCACAACTCGTCAGCGTCGCCGCCATCACGCCTGCGAGTAGCGCGGTCTTCATTGCATTCATTTGCATCGTCATTCGTCCGTCCAAATCAATCAGGTCGTTTCCGCCCAGCTCTGCAACGCCTTACGGCGCGCTCACCGTTCCCTCGGCGGCCCCATCACCTTCGGGCGAGATCACCCCTTCATTCTCAAGCAATTGCTCGACATCTTCGATAGCATCGACACCAAGCAATCCAGCCATCTGGCGCGCTCGCGAACGAAGCGTTTCGGGTACGCTTTCGTCTTTCGCGATCTCGCCGAACAAAATGCCAGCTTGGTCGCGATTGCCAGCTTCCATATGTGCGATTGCCGTCAATTCTCCCGCGCTTCCGAAAAAGGCATTGCCCGGCACAGCCAGATCTTTCAGCATCTCGATAATCTCGGCCGGTTCGCGATCATCATAATTGGTTGCGACTTCGCGAATACGTGCCAGATCGCGCAATGCCGAAGGGGCCTCCGGGTCATCAGCAATTTGCTTGAACAGCCCGACCGCCTCATCAAATTTCTCAGCTTCAAGAGCAGCACCGGCTTGAAGGAAACGCGCAGATGTGCGCGCAGCGGGCGACCCTTCTTCAATGAGCGGGGCAACTTTGCTCGTTGCCGCATCGAAATCGCTCGACTGCGTGGAATCGAGAGCACTGACCAGTGTCTCAGACTGCTCTTCGAGGCCGGCTTCGACCTGGCTGTCCCAGAAAAGGTATCCACCGAAGGCCACCAGCGCGATTGCAAGACCACCGCCAAGAACCACGCCATACTTCTGCGCAAACTGTTCGACGTCATCCTTTCGGACAGCTTCGTCGATTTCACGCATGAGAACTTCGTCCTCTTTCGAGGTCTCCGGTTCAGGCTGCTTGTCTTTGTCGGAATTGTTCGGGTCGGTTGGGTTGAGCGCCACGGGGCTCTGTTCCTCGTCCAAGTTTCAGTTCGCGCGTGCTTTAAGCACCAGCGCGGTCTTCCGCAATGCCGTGCTCGCATGCTGGATGACCCTCTCCCCGGCGAGATGCCCTTGCTAACTTGAACCGCGAATGAAGGCGTGACGTCAGAATTGGCGGCCGAGAGCGCTCGAATAGTGGTTCCGGTATCGCTCGATCATGGTCTTCGCGTCGTAATGCTCGCGCGCCTTGGCTTGGTTCGCTTTGCCTATCGTCTGTCGCAACTCCGCATCCGCGACCAGGTCTTCCAGCATCAAGCTAAGCGCTTCGAGATCGTTAGGCACCGCAACATAAGGCCGGTTTTCGGTCGATAGCATGTTGCGGATATCGCCAACATCCGGCGCAGCAACCGGCAGTCCAGCTGCCATTGCTTCGGCCACAGAAAGCGGGAACTGCTCCGATTTCGATGACAATGCAAAAATGTCGAACAGGCCAATAACCGCGGCTGGGTCGCCTACAGAGCCGGGCAAATGCACTCTGTGACTTATTTCTGCCTTTGCCGCCGTTTCCAGAATGGCTTCCTTGTCTGTGCCATCCCCCAAAATCACCAGATGCCAGTTCTCCGGCAAACCGACGCACGCTTCCACCAACATAGACAATTGCTTGACCGGGCGCAGACCTGCCAATGTCCCGATCCAATGTTCGCCTTCGCGTTTGACCACTCGCAGTGCATTGGGTTTGGGCTTTCCGGCGAGCGCTTTTGTATCGATGCCATTGGAAATCCGCATCAAGTGGGAGGGCGGCTGCTTCCAGACACTGAGTGCGATATTCTCAAGAACCTGGCTTGGAACCACTAGCGAAAAGGCTCTCCGCAAAGCGATGCGGCGATACCAGTTGCGGCTCGATTTCAGCTGATCGGCTTCGTCTTCATTGAAACCATCCTCGTGATGGATCAGCGGAGGCAGATCGAAATGCTTCGCATAGATCGAATGGGCCATGACCACATCCATGGCCCCCCAATTGTATGTCAGGATGAGATCAAAGGGCTTCAGAGCTTTTGCGATCGTCACCAATCGTCCCGGCGAAGGGAAGCCGGAAAGCGATGGGAAATCAGCCGGAAATGAGACGGGCACACTTCGATCGATCAGCTCGCGGGCGCCCATCTGATCCGGAACCCCGGA
Source organism: Pseudomonadota bacterium (assembly GCA_038526115.1). Taxonomy (GTDB): domain Bacteria; phylum Pseudomonadota; class Alphaproteobacteria; order Sphingomonadales; family Sphingomonadaceae; genus Erythrobacter. The sequence continues at coordinate 8,535 of JBCBHD010000111.1, forward strand.
AACAACAGTATGAAGCAGCGTTTTTCCGAACGCGTTCATGAGCTGCACAGCGCGTAGCTCTTTGCCGCCAGCCGAAAATGTCGAATGGCAATGCAATATTTTCGGGGCGGAGGTCATTTCAGTTCAGCCAACAATTCTTCGATAGCCGCCCTCGCCTCAGGTTCATCAAGAGTAGGCGCGTGACCAATCCTCGGCACGGTTACTGAACGCATGGCCGGGTTGCGCGCGCCCATCTGGCGGACAGTGTCTTCTGTCAAAAGATCAGATAGTTCGCCTCGGATAAGCACCATCGGCACATCACGCAGTGCTTCGAAAGCGAGCCACAGGTTGGCTGGCGCGGCATTGCCCGGTTTTGAGAACGGTTCGGCAATTGCCATGTCGTAGTCATAGCTGATGCGGCCATTCTGGCTCACAACTAAGGTGCGCTTGGCCATTTCAAGCCACTGATCGAGGTCATAGTCGGGAAAAGCGGAACCATGCACATCGGAAAGACTGCGCGCGGCATGCAGCCATGTAGGATAACTCCGTCCCTGTCCGACATACTGAGAAATGCGCTCAACACCTCCAGCTTCAACTTCCGGTCCTATATCGTTGAGTACACATGCAACGATCCGCCCCGGCTGCGCATGCGCCAGCAGCATCGTCATCAAGCCGCCCATTGACGTGCCGATCGAGATGAAGCGATCAATGCCCTCTTCACTGAGAAGCTTTTCAACATCCGCGACATAGGTCAGCGGATTATACGTGTCGGAATCGGGCGCGTAGTCGCTTTGGCCACGACCGCGCATTTCCGGAACAAGAATTCTACGGCTTCGAGACAGGTGTTCGGCAAGATC
>JBCBHD010000112.1:0-9311 GCA_038526115.1 Pseudomonadota bacterium
TGGACGGCAAGATCCGTGTATCGGTGGTGGCGACTGGTATTGAACAAAGCGCCAGCGGTTCTGCTGACACATCAGCGCCCATCGCCTTGTCGAGCGCTCGTGCGCCGAAGCGTCCAGTCCTGGAACTGGGCGGAGACGCTGAGGCAGGCAGCGCGCAAGGTGAGGACGAGGATAAGGAAGAGGCGGCTGTCATTCCGCCGCTGACACCTCCTGTTTTTGAAGCTCCGGAGCCAGAGCCCGAGCCTGAGCCAGAAATGGACGTCGAACCGGAGGCGGCAAATGAAGCTGAGCCTTTCGATCTGTCTGGAATGCAGGCAGGTGACGATATGGGCGATGAAGGCGATGACGTAGACGGTATTGTTGATCCGCTTGCCGGTCTGCGCGGGCTTGATGACGAAGATGGTCCGGTCGAAAATGAGATGCCGGAGCCAGCCGATGATGGTCACTTCGGTGAACCCGTCAGCGAAGGCACCGAAGACAAGGATGACGCTCTCGATCTGACAGGTGAATATTCCGATGAGGAAAATGCTGACGAAAGCGATGATCTGCTAGCCAATGCCGATCGACTTTCTGCTGAAGACAAACCGGTCGAAGCCCGCTCAGACGCACCTCGCAAGAAGCCTGTTTTAGGCGGGGATGAAGTCGGAACAGGCGCAGCAGCCGGCGGAAGCACTCTGTTTGAGCGTATGGCAAACCTTTCGCGAGCAACGGGCTCCGATGAGGATGAAGAGGACGGCGAAGATGGCGATGATGATGCGCCAGCCCTTTCGATACCGCGCTTCCTCGGGCGGCAGAACAACCAGTAACGCCTAGTGTGAGCTTCGCTTCAGCCGGAGTGAAGCTCCATTCGCCTTATGTTCATCGCGCGGTGGCTAGCGGTGGGTTGGAATTGATTTAGCGCTGCCAGCTTCATGATACATTATCGCATGCCTCCGTTTGTACTTGCGTTTGCTTCCGCTGCGTTTGCGCTTGCAGTGCCTGCGACTGCGGTCGCGCAAAACTCGACATCCCGGCCAATAGTCCAGCCTTTGCCCTCTCCTGATGTCGAGCGGTTAAACCGCGCACTAAAGACACTCGCTCGGAGACCGCGCGACCTCGATGCTTTGATCGAAGCGGGTAATGCGTCTTTGAAGTTGGATGATCTTGATGCGGCGATTGGTTTCTTCGGTCGAGCTGAAGAGCTCTCCGCGGACAATCCCCGAGTGAAGATGGGACAAGCGTCTGTCTATTTGCGATCAGGGCGCCCAATCGAAGCTCTCCGCCTGTTTTCCGAAGCGGAAGCCGCAGGAGCATCGGCTAAAGACGTACTGGCTGATCGCGGGCTGGCCTATGACCTGGTCGGTGATCAGACTCGGGCGCAAGCGACATATAGGCAGGCCTTGCGCGCTAACCCTGATGATGCTGTTGCAACCCGGCGCATGGCCTTGAGCCAGGCAATTGTCGGCGAACAGCGGGCGTTTGAAGAAACATTGAGACCTCAGATTGACCGCCGTGAGTTCGCCGCTTTCCGGACGCGGGCATTTGGTCTTGCCATTCTCGGTGAACAGGACCGAGCAGCAGCGATTGCCGATGCGGTGATGCCGCGCGATTTGGCGACACGGATTACGCCGTATCTCGAATTCATGCCGCGTCTCACAAAAGCGCAGCAGGCGGCGGCTGCCAATCTGGGGATCTTTCCGCGTGCTGCCGATATCGGCCGCGATGATCCGAGGATTGCCAACTTTGCCGCCGCCAATTCCGGCGCGGTGTCCGCTTCCGCACAAGTCGATGCCGACAATCGCCTGGAACCGGCGGGTGAACCCCTTGGTCAGCCAGTTGCTCAGGTTGCGGTGGCTGCGGACACTTCAGTCCCTCAATCCCAACCGAGTAGTCGCCCAACCGAGCCTGCGGTAGCTGCCGCACCGGTCCGGATTGATGCGGCTCCTTCGCAATCGAGCACAGCACAAGTTGCGACAGTAGCATCGACGGATTCAGCGCCTGGCCCCGGCTTTGATCTCGCGCAGGTAGGAACGAGTGAAGAGCCCACCCGCCCGGAGTTTGCTCCGCTTGTCCCGTCCGAAGCCGGAGCAGCGCCCTCACAGGCACCAGTGGCAGAACAGGTGAACTTTGCCGATGCTTTCGGGGATCTGGGTGCCGGCGCGTTGCCGGACGCCAAGTCGGGTCAGGAAGCGGTGAACATTGCTGCGCTCGATGTGCCGCGCGAAGCGGAGGTTGAAGCTGAACCAGAGCTCACTCATCCGCGTCGGATCTGGGTACAGGTGGCGACTGGCCGAGATGTTGCGGCCTTGAAGTTCGACTGGCGAAGGATTTCCCGCAAAGCTTCGCGCTTGCTGCGTGATTTCAACCCGCACGTTGTACCTTGGGGGCAATCGAACCGGCTACTTGCAGGGCCAATTGAAAGCAGCACTGAAGCGCGCAGCTTGGTGAATGCATTGGGCGAGAGAGGGATCGATACCTTTTCCTATACGAGCCCGGAAGGTACTGAAATCAAAGAACTTAAGTAGAAATTTCGGCTCTTCCACCGGTTTCTTTGCACAAGCTTTGAACAAGCCAGCAGCGTTCTCCCCAATCGCCGCGAGCCTTTGCATTGCCAACCACAACCTTGCCGATGCATTCGGAGGCGCAATGATAGACATGAAAGCCCCCTCATGACGCCTCGTGAAACTGAATTTGCCGCAAACGACGATGCTGCGCCGGTTGAAATGCTTGCCGCTTTGTTTGAGGCACGTGGCTGGGCCTGCGAAGTGGTCGCTGACGATGAAATGACCGGAGAGGTGCAAGGCAGTTGGGCGAAATATCAACTGCGCGCCATTTGGCGCAGCACAGACAACGTGCTGCAATTTCTATGTCTCCCAGACATTCGCGTATCGGATGATAAGCGACAGCGTGCGTATGAACTGCTCAGTCTGGTGAACGAGCAGATGTGGCTCGGTCATTTCGACATTTGGTCGAATGGAGACGTTCTGTTGTATCGCCATGGAGCGCTGCTGGGCGATGATGGAATGCTCAGCCTCACGCAGGCGCAAGCGCTGGTCGAAACAGCAATTGATGAATGCGATCGGTTCTATCCGGCGTTTCAATTCGTCTTGTGGGGTGACAAAAGCCCGCGTGCCGCGCTCGATAGCGCGTTGGTGGATGCCGCAGGCGAGGCGTAACGGATCAATCGGCGGGCAAGCAATCGGGAGAAGCGTGGTGGCAAACATCCAAAAGCTTGTGATCGTAGGCTTGGGCAATATGTCAGGCGCGATGCTGGAAGGCTGGATGGGTGCAGGCCAGAACCCCGCTCGGTTCGCAGCGCTTGGGCCGCGTGAAAAGCCCACGCCCGACCATGTGCCATTTCACACGGATCCAGGCGCGGTATCCGGTCACGACGCGATCATGCTCGGTTTCAAGCCGTATCACCTGAATGACGTTGCGCCGACACTACAAGGTATCGCGGGCGACGGTGTGACGGTGTACTCGCTGATCGCGGGAATTACGCTTGATCAGCTAGAATCCGCATTTCCAAAGGCGCGGGCGCATGTCCGCGTGATGCCCAATCTGGCTTCGCGGATCGGGAAGTCGCCTATTATCCTCGCTGAAGCGGACCTTGACGCAGCCGAGCGTGCGGCAGCTACTGAGCTGTTCGATGCTCTCGGGCAGTCAGTTTGGCTGGAAGACGAATTGCACTACGATCTGTGCACGGCCCTGGCGGGATCTGGTCCTGGATTTGTGTATCGGTTTATTGATGCGCTTGCGACAGCGGCAACCGAGCTCGGTTTGGACCAAGCGAGCGCGAATTCTCTGGCGCTATCCATGGTTGAAGGAGGCGCGGCACTCGCGGCCAGTTCAGACCTTTCGCCGGCTGAACTGGCGGACCGAGTAGCCAGCCCCGGTGGTATGACACGTGAAGGTCTGAATGTGCTCGACCGTGACCGGACTTTGCACAAATTGCTGGTGGAGACCCTCCGCGCGACGCGTGATCGCGGCGCTGAGCTCTCTGCAGGAAGCAATTGAAAGCATTCATTAATCATAACCCCTGCGAAAATGAACAAATCGGGGCAATCGCGTTCGGTTTCGCTTGAAAATCGCTCGTAAAACACCGATATTGATCGTCGACGGGCGCGTATTGTCGCGCCGCAATTGGAGACAAGGGATCCATCATGTCTGATTGGAACGAAAACCAGCGCAGCCAGACGAACTTCGGTTCGGTGCCGCGCGCTGGTGGAGAAGTGAGCTACGACGAGGGTCTGCGCAAGCATATGCTCGGCGTTTACAACTTGATGGCATCGGCAATTCTGCTGACCGGTATTGTTGCGCTTGGTGTCGCTGAATCCGGCTTGGTCAATCTTCTGGTTGATCCAGTTGGCGGGCCTAGCCTGCTGTATTGGGCATCGATCGCCATCCCATTCGTAATGGTGATGTGGCTGCAAATGCGCATCTTCAAGATGTCGCTAGCAACTGCGCAGATAGCCTATTGGGCCTATGCGGTGATGACCGGGATCTCGATCTCGTTCATCTTCATCGTCTACACCCCGGTCTCGATCGCTCAGACCTTTATGGCCACAGCGGTGGCATTCGCGGGTCTTAGCCTGTGGGGCTACACCACGAAAAAAGACATCTCCGGGTGGGGCAGCTTCCTGATCATGGGTATCTGGGGGAGCATCGGCGTGAGCCTTTTGAACGTGTTGTTCTTCAAGAATACGATGTTCGACATGCTGCTTAGCGGTGTGATGGTTCTGCTTTTCTCGGCCTTCACGGCCTGGAAGACGCAAGAAATCAAATCGTTCTACTACGAGCTGCGCGGCAATGCCGACATGCTCAAGAAAGCGACGATCTACGGTGCGCTGCACCTCTACATGAGCTTCATCAGCATCTTCATGAACCTGCTGCGGTTCATGGGTTCGCAGGAATAAGCCAACACCATCGGTTTGCCCTGAAGGGGTGCCGATTGGTCGAAACATGTGGTGAAATCTTGAATGCCCGGAGCGTAAAACGCGCTCCGGGCATTTGCTTTGTGGCAATGTCGCATTATCCCAGAGCAACCTTCAGGTCACAGCAAGCCTAGGCGATGCATGGTGATTGAGAGGGGGGTTAAGCGAGAGGCGGATTGATAATGAACGCGACCAATGGATACGGCGTTTGCGGGGGCACACACACTTCAATTGATATTGAGAAGCGACCACCATCAGGTTTGCGGATCCTGACGGTTGCTGTCGCTGCGGCGAGCATTGCCGCCTGCGCGACTGTGCCACCACCACCTCCACCACCACCGCCTCCCCCACCACCTCCGCCAGCAGCAGAAGTCGTTCCTTACAGACCGCTTCCACCGGGCGGCGCAGCCTATGTGATGAATATTCCAGCCATCGGAGCCGACGGGCTCCGCGTCACGGTCAATCGTGGGTTGAGTGATGACGAGAAAGTCTGGCACTTCCGCTCAGGTTGGAACGTGGCGGCACTGAATTGCACGGCCGCGCAATACGCGCCGATTGCCGATGGCTATCGCTCCTACATCACTGACAATGCGCGCGCTTTGAAGCGGGTCAACGATCGGATCGACAGTGTGTATCGGCGCAAGATGGGCGCGCGCCGTGCGGGAATTATCGAGCGCGAAGGCCAGATGACCATGGTCTACAATTTCTTCTCGCTCCCGCCTGCGAGGCAAGGCTTCTGCAATTCGATGCTGGATCTGTCCAACCGTCTGATTGCCACACCACCGAGCGATCCGATCAGTTTCGCATTGACGAACTTCCCATTGATGGAAGCGCCATTCGACACGTTTTTTGCCGACTATGAACGTTACGAGCGCGAATCCGCCGCTTGGGATGCCAAGTATGGTGAGAAATACGGACCTTCGCAGCCCGGTTGGGTCGCGGTTCAACAGGCGCGTGCCAATGGTAATCCAAATGTGCCGACTGTGGGTGTTAGCGATCCGGCCAGCACCCTGGCGGCGCCGACAGCTGTAACCGGGCTTGTTGCCGATCCTGCCACGGGGGCCGAAGTGCCGGTGGTACCGGTGCAGGACGGTTTCGTGTCGCAGCCTGTGGTTGAACCTATCCCCGAAGCAACACCTGCCGACCCAGCCCCGTCGGATGAGCCACAAGGCTAGAAGTGTTGCGCCGGCTGGCGCAGCGGTCTAGTTCAGGACCACGTTTTGGTAACGGGAATGCGGTGCGCGCTCAGGCGCAACTCCGCGGCTGTCCCTGCAACTGTAAGCGGTGAGTTTCTGTCTCGAGCGGTCGACAAGGATCGCAGCCACTGGGTGAAGACCTGGGAAGGTGAGTGACAGATGCGCTGATCCGTAAGCCAGGAGACCGACCAGAGCGTGTCGCTTGTTGCCTGGTTCAGGGATTGATCCGGCGCGAAAGGACTTTCGTTTCGAGCGACGACCATTGGCTCGCATGGGTGATCCTCATGTGAGTGTGTTGTTGCTCATTCGGGAGGGATCCGAACGTGAATTCAAAAACACTGCTGTGCAGCGCGGCCATTGCTGCGCTGAGTGCTGGCGCCCCCGCGCTGGCTCAAGAGAATACAGACACCGCTGAAGAGACTCTAAAGGACTACACGCCAATCCTCACAAGCCCGACGCGTCGGCAAGACATTGTGGTGAGCGCGAGCCGTGCCGAAGACTTGCTCTATCCTGAGAACTTCACAGGATCCGTCACGGTGGTGACCGAAGATCAAATCGATCAACGTCAGGTACGCGATATCGCTGATGCGTTGCGCGATGTGCCTAGCGTTGCAGTCAGTTCCGTAGCGGGTCAGACACAGATCCGCCTGCGTGGTTCCGAAGCCAATCACGTGCTGGTGCTTGTCGATGGAATCGAGGTCTCAGACCCCAATACCGGCGAGTTCGATATCGGCACGCTTCAGGCTGAAATTGGCAGCCGGTTGGAAGTTTTGCGCGGCCCACAATCGGCGCTTTATGGTAACGATGCAGTAGCGGGCGTGGTCGCTTATGACACCGCAAGCGGACGCATTCTCAGGGGCTTTTCGGGGCTGATTGAAGGCGGAACGAACGCTACGTTTAATGGGGCAGCGAGATATGGCGCTGCCGGAGAAATCTGGGACCTTGCCCTCAGTGCTGCGGTTGTCAGCACCGATGGCGAACCCAATGCTCGCGGCGGCACCCGCGATATCGGGCGCGATAGCTACACAGTCTCCGGCAAAGGGGCGGTTGAAGTTGTTGATGGTCTGAAACTGCGAGCTGTTGGCCGGTTTGTGCAGACCGAAGGCGAGTTCAACGATCAGGATTTCGGCTTTGGCAGCCCGACCGCCGGGTTCGTGATCGACAGCCCCGGCAACACGTTTGAAAATACAGCAATCTACGCGCTCGTTGGTGCGCATTTCGAGGGTGCGGATGGTGCATGGACGCATGACCTTTCGGCCCAGATTGCCGACATCAACCGCAGCACAACTGCGCCCAACGGGTTCCCAAGCGACACAGAGAGCGACCGGTTTAAAGCGTCATATGTCACGGCCTATAATTTCGGCGGAAGCGACCACACGCTCACTTTCGCAGCCGATTATGAGCTGGAAGGCTTCAACATTTTGCTGACCTTCGATGATCGTCGCGAGACCGAAAATTTCGGTTTTGTAGGCGAATACACCTATTCCGGAGAGCGCTTCGATTTCGCTGCAGCGCTGCGTCACGATATCAATGATCGTTTTCAGGATACCACGACGTTCCGGGTGGGCGCCGGGTTCAGTGTAACCGAGTCGACGAGGTTTCGCGCTGCCATTGGCACTGGGGTCAAGAACCCAACATTCTCTGAGCTGTTTGGCTTCTTTGACGGCGTGTTTGTTGGCAATCCTGACCTACGGCCAGAGGAATCCACCAGTTGGGAAGTTGGCGTCGATCAACGCTTTGCCGATGGTGATGTGGTGGTGTCGGTGACCTATTTCGATGCCGAGCTTGAGAATGAGATATTCACGGCTTTCCCGCCGCCCACCTTCATCCAAACACCGGGTAATCGGGATACTGACAGCACGCAGCGCGGTGTGGAAGTCGCGGTTGCCGCGCAATTTGGCGGAGGGTTCTCGTTCAACGGAGCGTACAGCTTTGTTGATGCGGAAGAGGATGGCGTTGAAGAAATTCGCCGCCCTGATCACCTCGCCAGCGCAGTTCTGAACTGGGAAGCGCCACGAGACGCATTCTCGGCAAACCTCGCAGTCCGGTACAATGGTGAAGCGCAGGATTCAGATTTTACCACCGGTGCGTTTCCGGCTCCGCAGACCACTCTCGACGACTACACACTCGTAAACTTCAATGTTCGGGCGAATTTGACGAGAGGGATTTATGCGTTTGGCCGCGTTGAGAACTTGCTTGATGAAGGCTACGAACCGGTGCTGACATTTGTGGCTCCAGGACGAACAGCGCTCATCGGAATAGAAGCGAGGTTTTAGGAACGCCCGAAACGGCCCGAAGGGCCGCAAGCCCGACCGGGCGCCCGCAGCGGAGTTGAAGACGGCGCGGAGCGCCACCCGATCTCTGATCGCAATGAGCGAGGATATCGCAGCCCGGATGGGCTGCGAAAGCAAGAACGCCTCGCTTTCTGGCGAGGAAATGCATAGGTGCACCCCATGCATTTCCTCGATCAGGCCAAAATCTATCTCAAATCGGGCGCGGGCGGGCCGGGAGCGGTCAGTTTCCGGCGTGAAAAGTATGTCGAGTATGGCGGTCCTGACGGCGGCAATGGCGGCAAAGGCGGCGATATCCTGTTTGAAGCCGTACAGGGCCTCAACACTCTGATTGATTTTCGTTACGCGCAGCACTTCAAGGCCAAGCGAGGCAATCACGGACAGGGGAGGGATCGCACCGGGGCCGGTGCGCCCGATCTCGTGATCAAAGTGCCTGTCGGCACGCAGGTCTTGTCCGAAGACAAGGAAGATGTGCTCGCTGATTTCACTGAAGTCGGCCAGCGCGTCGTGTTTCTTGAAGGCGGCATGGGCGGGCGCGGAAACGCGTCTTACAAAAGCGCCACCAACCGTGCACCGCGCCAGCATCAGCCGGGCGAACCGAGCGAGGAGATGTGGGTCTGGCTGCGGCTAAAGCTGCTCGCGGACGTGGGCCTTTTGGGGCTGCCCAATGCGGGTAAATCCACCTTCATCAACGCAGTGTCTAATGCGCGCGCGAAAGTGGGCCATTACGCGTTCACAACTCTTGTGCCGAAGCTGGGCGTTGTGCGTCACAAAGCGCGTGAATTTGTGCTTGCAGATATTCCCGGTCTTATCGAAGGCGCAGCCGACGGTGCAGGGATCGGAGATCGTTTCCTTGGCCATATCGAGCGGTGCCGCGTGCTCATCCATCTCGTCGACATTGCCGGTGACGA